>JAYEPA010000047.1:0-3089 GCA_034723545.1 Thermodesulfobacteriota bacterium
TGGGCAGATTGGCAAAACGTCCATCCGACCTGATCTGTCGAGTTGCCTCCAGCCCGTCCATGACCGGCATCTGAACATCCATTAAAACGGCATCATAAAAGTCATTCCGGATCGCTTTGATTGCCTCCTCGCCGTTGTTCGCCGTAACAATCTGGATTTCTTCATCGGAAAGAAGTTCAAGCACAATTTGCTGGTTAATCAGGTTGTCTTCAACAAGGAGAATTTTGCCGCCTTGAACGTGAGCGGCGGTTGGGCCGGGAGAGGTTGTCTGACTCATGTTTCGGGTATGGTCAGTTTTTAGACTTTTCCTGATAGCGGAACAGAGCTGGTTGCGGAGAACAGGCTTCTGGAGAAAAATGTTCACATCCAGGGGGCGGGCCTGGCGGACAAGATGTTCCTGGCCCAAAAAAGTCAGCAGAATAACAGGGGTTTTTTGCAGAGAAGTTTTTTGCCGGATGTGGGTCAGAGTTTCCAGGGTCTTTTGTTCGTCCCCGAGGTTGCCGAGAAGAATCAGGTCGAAATCCCGCAAGTCGCTGTTCTCCTCGGATTGAAATATCGGCTCCAGAGAATCGGCCGTCTCGACAGTAAAACCATAAGGCGTCAGGGAGTTCTGCAGGCTGGTTTGTACTGTTTTGTTGTTGTCAGCGATCAGGATTCCGGCGTTGCAGATATCGTCCGGGATTTGTTTTATTACGTCCCGGGAGCCGGGAGCCGTTGTGAAAGCAACTGTAAAGGAAAAAGTACTGCCTTGGCCAAGTGTGCTGGTCACCTTGATTTCGCCGTCCATCAATTCGACCAGTTGGCGGCAGATGGCCAGTCCCAGGCCAGTACCACCATATTGTCTGGAAATGGAAGTGTCGGCCTGGCTGAAAGAGAAGAAAAGTTTGTCGAGTTGTTCTTTGCTTATGCCGATGCCTGTATCGGAAATGGAAAATTGCAGGGTCACGTTTTTTGCTTTTTTGTCAAGCAGGCTGATTTTAACATGGACCTCGCCCCGTTCAGTAAACTTCAGGCTGTTGTCAACCAGATTAATAAGAACCTGGCCGAGACGCAGGGGGTCGCCCTGCAACGAATCCGGAACATCTTTATCCTCGGAGATGATCAGTTCCACCTTTTTTTCAGCCATTCTTTCGGAAAAGATATCAGCCAGATTTTCCAGGATATTCCGCAGTTTGAAAGGAGTCTTCTCAATCTCCATTTTGCCGGACTCAATCTTGGAAAAATCAAGGATATCATTAATTATTTTCAGCAGCGTGTTCCCGGATGTCTGAATCGTCCGCAGATAATATCCAGTCTTGCTGTCCTGATTCTTCCTCAGGGCCAGACCGCTCATGCCGATGATGGCGTTCATGGGGGTTCTGATTTCATGACTCATGTTGGCCAGAAAGGCGGACTTGGCCAGATTGGCCGCTTCAGCCTTTTCTTCGGCAATTTTTCGCTCCCGGGCCTCTTGTCTTAATCTTTTATTGGAATGACTGAGACTCAGAGTCCTCTCGCTGATACGTTTTTCGAGATCAATATTGTAGACGTTCAACTCCGTATTTGCCTGGGAAAGCTGTATATTGCTTTCGTCGAGTTGAATATTTGCTTTCTCCAGCCGGTTCATGTATTCGGCCTGCACCTGCTTTTTTTCTTTTTCAAGAAGATAGAGGCGGTCGGCCAGACAGATGGCCAGCAGGGTAACCTCCCAGGCGGAACCGATCTGGCTTGCCCATTGGGTAAAAAAAGTGTTGGGCAGAATGGCAAATGTTTTCATGGCATAGACAACAATACCAATCAGGAAAACAGACCAGGCAACGGCATAATAGAGTGCCGGTCGGTATCCGGTCATCATGATCCTGATGCCACAGTAAATATGGGTTGGCAGGGTAAAACAGAGGGCCGCTGCCAGCTTGATGCTTGCCGCATAACTGAAGACCAAGGCAAAGAGCATGCCGACTATTCCCAGGTATTGATAGAAAGACAAAAGTTTGTCCATGCAGGGCAGGTAATGGCGGGTATGCAGAATGGAGCGGGTAAACAGGGAGCCGAAAAGGTAGGCAAAGAAGATAAAAAAGGGCAGGTTATTGTTGGCCCACCAGAGTTGGTTGGGCCAGAGAAACTGGAAGGAAAGTCCGTTCAGTCCCATTTGAAAAAACATAAAACCGCTGACAAACGTAACATAATAAAGATACGTAGAATCCTTGATCCTGAAATAAAGGAAGAGATTATAAATGATCATGACCAGCACGAGGCCATAGTAAATTCCCAGCATCATATACTCAAAAGATGTTGTTTCCGCCAGGGCGACCGGGGAGAGAAGAATAAGGGGAAGGTTCATTGAGCCGGTGGTGACGCAGCGCATGTAGCAGGTAAGGCTCTGGTCCGGCTGTAAGGTAACGGGAAAAACAAAGTAGGTGTAATTAAGGGGTCGTGTGCTGAACGGGTGCTTGTCGCCCGTGATGAATTTTTTCAAACGGCCGTTATCATTGGGGATATAAAATTCAACGTGATCGAGCATAGGGTATTTCAGCTCAAAATAATAGGTGGCCGGGGCGTCGAGCCTGCTGGTGATAGTTGTTCTGGCCCAGTAGGCCGAGGAGGTAAAGCCAAACCCGGGCGCATCGACGGTTGATGGCTGGAAAAGCGTCTCGGTTTCCGGCTGCCGGATGTCGCTGATTCCCAGTTTGCCGGTCCGGTCTTCCAGGATGTCCAGGTGTCGGCCAAGGGAATAAACATTCTTTTTTGCAGTAATGACAATTGGATCGGCCCCAAAGGCAGGGGTCGGATCGCTGAGAACGCTCAACAGGAAAAGGGATGAAAAGAGGATCAGGAAAATGAGGGTCGTATGCTGAATGCTGACGGATTTTTTCCTGCTATGATGCCGGAACAGAAATCCGTGGATCGATTTTTTTATTTTTAACATCTCGGGCAATGTTTCACCTTTTAAGGGTTCTCAGTTTTTTGTGATGAAGAATTTTCCTGCCCGTTCATTTTTCAACATCTTACAACCTTAAAGGTTGTAGAATTATTTATAGTCGGCACTGAAGTCATGTCAAATAAAAAATCTACCAAGGATCCTGCATGTCGGGTATGGTAAACGATTTCGT
>JAYEPA010000047.1:3189-4946 GCA_034723545.1 Thermodesulfobacteriota bacterium
GGGGAAAGAGTTTTTGTCTGAAGCGACTTACGAAAGAGAAGATATTGAAGCGGTCCTTGCGGCACGTCATACGGACGCGGTTCAGGACCGGTTGAAGAAGGGTGTTGTCGGTGTACTGGGCCTGGGTGGACTCGGTTCCGCCGTGGCCACGGCCCTGGCAAGAATTGGTGTTGGCAAGTTACTGCTTGCCGATTATGATATTGTCGAACTCTCCAATCTGCATCGGCAGCATTATTTTCTTGATCAGGTCGGTCTTTTAAAGACAGAGGCCCTGAAACAAAATATCAGCAGGATCAATCCCTTTATCTGTGTGGTGACCATTGAAAAATGCCTTACAGAGGCAATGATTCCCCATTATTTTCGGAATGTGAATGTCCTGGTAGAATGTTTTGACCGGCCCGAAATGAAGGCCATGGTTTTGCGGGCCGCTTTAACCTCTCTGCCCGGGGTTTCCTATGTGGGCGCGTCCGGAGTGGCCGGTTATGGCGAGAATAATTTAATCAAGACGAAAAAAATCGGCGATCGGGCTTATCTGGTCGGAGACGGTGAATCCGCTATCGGTCCGGGTCTGGGTCTCATGGCCCCCAGGGTAGGGATTGCCGCCCATCATCAGGCCAACCAGGTCGTCCGTTTATTGCTTGGTATTGAATGAAAGTTATTTGTAACGGAGAAGAACAGGAGGTCCGGGCCGAATGCACGGTGAGCGAATTGATCGTTTCCCTGGGGCTGAAGCCGGAGACCGTTGTCGTCGAGTGTGACGCTGTGATTCTGAAACCCGATGAGTACTCCACCCGGCAGCTTCATGAAGGAAGCAGGCTTGAGTTGATCCGTTTTGTCGGGGGAGGATGATTTTTAGAGGTCCGAGGACGGAAGTTGGAATGCGGATTTTAGGAGGTGGATCTCGATTGACCGCCTTAACTCATTTAACAAGTCGAACGAATTTAACCAGCTCAACCAATGAAACCAATAAAACAAGTTAAATCAATATGCTAACAATTGCCGGCAGAACATTTCGTTCCCGTCTTTTCGGCGGGACAGGAAAATTCTCATCTCCCCAGGTGATGAAGGATGCCCTTGAGGCCTCGGGTTGCGAGATGGTCACCGTGGCCTTGCGCCGTATCGATCTGAAGAACCCGGAAGATGATATCATGAGTATGCTGGACCGGCAGAGATATCTGTTTTTGCCCAACACCTCCGGCGCCCGTGATGCCGGCGAGGCAGTCCGTCTGGCTCATCTGGCCAGGGCGTCGGGCGGCGGCAACTGGCTGAAACTTGAGGTAACTCCTGATCCGCGCACCCTGCTGCCCGATCCGGTTGAGACCTTGAAGGCGGCCGAGGAGCTGGTCAAGGATGATTTTATCGTCCTGCCTTATATTAATGCTGACCCGATTCTGGCCCTGAGGTTGCAGGATGTGGGGACGGCTGCGATCATGCCATTGGGTTCCCCCATCGGCACCAATCAGGGCATTTTGACCTTGCCCCAGATTGAGATCATTATCGAGCAGGCCCGTGTGCCGGTGGTGGTTGATGCCGGTCTTGGCGCACCGTCCCATGCGGCCCAGGCCATGGAAATCGGCGCGGACGCAGTGCTGGTGAATACGGCCATTGCCGTGGCCGGCGATCCGGTGCGGATGGCCCGCGCCTTTGCCCAGGCAGTGGAAGCGGGCCGGACCGCTTTTGAGGCAGGACTGGGGAAACAGTCCAGCCGGGCGGAAGCCTCTTCACCCCAGGTGGGCCTTGAGTTTTTACGTTAACGA
>JAYEPA010000048.1:0-17660 GCA_034723545.1 Thermodesulfobacteriota bacterium
GGGAACTCACACTCACACAAAGGAATACAATTGTCGGCATGGTCGATCAGTTTTTAACCTGAAACAGGGGAAGAAAGTGTTACCTTGAAAAGGTGATTTTTTTCGGATTTTAATTGCACCGGAACACCTATTGAGGTTACTTTTTTTGTATATTTCGTGTGTTTCGTGGTTAACAATCCGTTTTTCTGTGCTTGATGATGTTTTTTAAAGCTTGAATCACCTTGCCTGCCTCCTTCTTGGTCAGCATGGCGATATCTGTTTTCTTGTAATACTTCTTCAGAAAATTCCTAAAATGAGGCGGGTCCCAGCCGAGATCCCCGACCAGATGCTTGATATATAATTTCTGCCGGAAAGTCATACCGTACTGGTTGATCCGGTAATGTTTGCTGCCGGCAAAGTAGCGCATCAGGCGCCTGAACCCATCCTCGTCCATATCTTTAGCGGAACGGACTCCGGTCACCCGTTGCAGGATATCCCGGTACTCCTGGTCGGAAAGACCAAGTTCACGCTTAACAATGTGGATGACTGCCAGTTTTTTCCTGTCCATTCAGTTCATGCCCCTCTGCCCCAATTAAAAACAAAAACACAGAGATTACCACTAATTTTCAGCCTTATATGTAATAGCTACCGAAAAACGTGGGATGGGGTACGAATAGCTTGACACGTAGGAGCTCACCCCTGTGAGCGAGAAGGGACTCTGAGCAAAAGATTTACCCTTTATCGCCCGGAGGGCCGGGCTCCTACAGCACCGTGCCTAGTTATGGCTGAATTTCGTTGGTAATCATAAAAAATATTGAAAGAACAAAGCATTACTTGCTATACTATTGATCAGGTGTGATTATTGTAAAAAATCAGAAAGAAAATTCCCGCACGATAGCTTTTTTTGCATCAACGGAAAGCGATTCCCTTTCAGCCGGAACATTGACTATGCGGAAGCTCACCCTGTTTCAAATCCTGGCCGTCTTCACGGCATTGCTGTCTTTTCACTCGGTTTTCCCGGCTCAGGCCGGCATTGCAACCAGCTCCTTGTCCAGATCCGTATGCCGGGCATTAGGCCCTTCACTCAAGCTGGAACTCGCCAATCAAAAGATGACTTTTGGCAGCCCCATCTTTATCCGGATTTTCAAAGAATCAAATGAACTTGAGCTGTGGGTAAAAAGGAAAAAAGAATATCAGCTATTCAAAATTTATGAAATATGCTGTTTATCCGGTGAATTGGGCCCTAAACAAAAAGAAGGAGACCTCCAGAGTCCGGAAGGTTTTTATTTTGTCGGGGACGATCAGTTAAATCCGCACAGTAGATTTCATCTTTCATTTAACCTGGGATACCCCAACCTCTACGACAGAACCCACGATAGGACCGGCAGCGCCTTGATGGTGCACGGCAGCTGTGTTTCCGCCGGATGTTTTGCCATGAGCGACCAGAGGGTTGAAGAAATCTACACATTAGCCGAGGCGGCCCTGAGAAACGGACAGCCTTTTTTCAGGGTTCACATTTTTCCCTTTAGAATGACAACTGAGAATTTGGCCAAATACAAGAATTCAAACTGGTTTCCCTTCTGGAAAAACCTGAAGCAGGGCTACGACCTTTTTGAAATGAGCAAAATCCCGCCGGATACCAGGGTAAAACAAAAAAAATATGTCTTTGAACTCCCACGCGGCGGAAACGTCTGACATCACCTGAACCGGCACTGCCCCTTACCCATCATTTTATAAAGCACCGCAGGCAACCCTCCGGGCAGCAGATAATCCCCGCCAGCCTCTCCCTGAAAGACAAAAGCCAGCCTCCGGTCCATTTCCTTCCAACTCAAAGTCTTCCGTTCCACGGCTACAGTCTCGAACAGAACCCTGTTATACCTATTATTAATCATTGTTCTACCTGAGCCGAGACTGCCCAGAAGATCCACCCTGTTACAAAAAATATCGACGAGCTCGGAATAAATCGTAATGCCGCCACAGGCGCCGATGCTCAGAAATCTCTGTTTAGCGGCGAGCTTTGACCGGCTTATTTCTCCGGATTCCAAAAGTTGCCGTAAGGGGACGAGGAGATGATCCTCAAGCCAGTAACTGTGACCCCGGTGAATCAACATCTCATGACCTCCGTCAAGAAATTGCGCCACCAGTCTCAGCTGGCTCCGGCTGTCTCGAAAGACGCAGATGGAGTGGGAGATCTCTATGGAGTTGACGGTTTTGACAAAATCGACAACTAGAGCTTTTTCTCGGAGCAGGACAAAAAGATCATCCAGGCTCGAAGGTTCTCCCGCGGCAACACCGGACAGGAGGCCGGTCATCTCCTTATTGTCGACAGCACCGTTTGGATTTCCTGAAAACAGCCTGCCGGGTCTGGGGAAGTAACCATTGACTGACAGATAACGGCAGTTGGCAAGAAAGGAGGTGCGGCCGTCATCGTCACCATGAAAGATGGACAGCCCGCTCAAGACCCCGTCCTCCCGCCACTGGGCAAAAGGAGTTTCTCCATAAAATTCCAGGGCAATCGTGCCGTGGGCCTCCAGCACCTCTCTGATCCGTTCCGCATTGCTCTTGCCCAGCAGACCGGGATCATTCTCAAGATAATATTGCAGGATAATTCTGATCTGGCGGGCGAAGAGGATATTGTCATCCCCGGCCATGGTGATCATTCTGTCGAGCAGAAAATGAAAAGCGGCCGGATGGGCAACATCCGCAAGCCGTGTGAAGGCTGCGGCAAAAAAGATCAGACTGTTTTCATCCAGGAATGCCGAGCCGGCCACCAGATCCAAAATTTCTTTCTGACCTTCAAGATCAGAGGGAAAAAATTGGGCCAGCCTCCCCTTGTGGGCCAGGGCGGCAATGAATTTCCCCACATAAATATTTTCCGGATCGACAGTCCGTAAAAACAGGACCAGGCTTCCCTGATAATCAGCGGCTATCCGTCTTTGCAGCTCCGGGATCAGGATGAGACGGAAGGAACTGTCATACAAAATCGTGACTCTGGACAGCAGGATGTAGATATTGGCGGCGCTGCACTGTTTTGCCAGATAGGTTCGGGCTTTTTTGGTTGCCAGACGCAGAAGCCTGATCACGCCTTCCTGATCGCCTTTATAGGCAAGGGTGGTAAATCCGTGACCATACTCAAGACGAATTTCGTCCGGCAATCTGCCAAACAGCCTGCCAAGTTCGCTAAAAGAGGCAGTACGCAGCTCAGCTGCGGAAATCTCGTCTCCGTTACGAAAGGAGATCGCATGCAGAGCGTTCAGCCGACGGATGACGCGTTCTGACGCCTCATGGAAAATCTCCAGCAGTCTCTTTTTTTGGGCCGGAGAAAGAGCTTGATAGAGAAGATCATGCTCATCCACCGGCTTGACGAAGTAACTCTCCAGCCAATGAGAGGCTTCAGTTGGAGTCAGACCGGGAAGGCGAAACAGGGAACGGACAGCCCAGATATTAATTTCGTTGATACGGCCGATGAAAGCCATGTTCCTGAGCGCATCAGCAACGGTGATGGCCTGAATTTTATTGCTGCTCTCCGCTGCCCAGCATTGTTCTTCACTAAGTTCTCCTATACGGGCCAGCCCCTGGATGACCTGTTTCCCAGTCTGGCCCTCGATTTCAAAAAATGCCCTGGCGGCCCAGCGGCCAGGATCCCTGAGTGCGCTGATCATGGCTATTGCATCAAGAGCCTGGGCAGGAGTGACAGACGGGATGGCACAAAGGCTGTTTGCGGCCCATATTGAAGAAAAATCCAGCCGGCGGATCACCCCCAATCCCTGCAGGGCAATCTCCAGGTTGATTCCGTCGAGGGCGACGAAGCGCTCAAAGAGCTGGAAATGATCATAGGTGAACGGATCACTTGCAAGGCCTGCCAGCTGTTCCATGGCCTTGGAACCTGTCATGCCCGGAAGAGTGCATAAAAGCCTGAACACTTTTAAGTTAGAGTAATCAAGGCTGCTGATTCGATCCCGGCTTGCTTCCACCTGTTGCGGGGTTACACCTTCTACTCGGCTGAAAACGCCCAAGGTCCGGTCGACAGCCCCGCCGGCCATCAGGACGGAGGGGAAGGAGAAGACCAGAAGTGCAAGCGAAACGGCAGGAACAAAGCAGTGGGCCCACTTCACTATCCGCCGGGAAGAGGATGAAATGAGAGCGGAAATGAAGAAACGGAGAAATTGCATGAAAAATTGAAATCCTTTAGAATTCGAGATTCATCCTTTCTGAAACTTTGGACAGGATGTCATTGATGATATCCGACGCTGCTATCTTTTCCTGTTTTTCTCCGAACGTCAATATGCTAAATTAAATGTAACTATTCAGCACAGTAACCGGGGGCACCGAATCCGGCATTTATTTTAAAAGTAACAAAAGAATTATATCGTCATTCCGGCATGACGATTTACAAACCTTTTACGATACCATCAATCTCTAAAGGGGAGTCATTTTAGAAAATGCTCTATCGATTCCTTGCAGATCTCATTGTCATTTTTCATCTCCTCTTTATCGTCTTTGCTTTATTGGGCGGTCTGCTTTGTCTGTGGCGAAAATGGTGTGTCCTTCTTCATCTCCCGGCGGCTGCCTGGGCTGCAGTGATCGAATTCCAAGGCTGGTATTGTCCCCTGACACCACTTGAGAAGCGGCTGCGAAACTTGAGTGATACGGCAGGTTATGAAGGCGGTTTTATCGAACATTATCTGATCCCGGTCATCTATCCTCCCGGTCTCACTCACGAAATGCAAAATGTGCTCGGCGCCATGGCAATTGGCATCAATGTCTGTGTCTACCTGTACGTTTTAAAGCAAAGATTGAAGAAGGAGCGTCAAGGATAATTTTGCAGCCGGCCTTTTTGACCCTGGACAATGAAGTCCGGTGCTTTCCTCCCAACGACACGAAAATAAAACGTAAAAAAAGTAACTGTTCAGCTGCACTCCATCTTCGCCCATATTTGGTCTTCTCGAATAGCACCAGTATGCTTTAAAGCCCCAGGTAAGCGAGGAACGAGACTCCGAATGGACAAATATGAAGCGCCCCGCAGGAAGTGCCCTTGGGGTGCACATCTGAACAGTTACACTACGGAGTAAAGGGTAATTTCCAGCCTACGCTTCTAAGTAACAAGACTCTCAGTATCCTGTATAAAAAACGCAGAATCAGCACGATAAGTTGAAATTGCCACTCACGTCATTCCGGCATGTTTTTAGCCGGAGATAAGCGCAGACTTCGATCCAGAAACTTGCTACTCACTCCATCCTGGATTCCGGCTAAAAACATGCCGGAATGACGATATAATTTTTTTGTTACTTTTATAATAAACGCCGGTATTTTCACCCCCGGTTAGGATGCTGAACAGTAACAAGCAACCTCGATTAATCGAGAAGTCTGCGACCAAAAGCCTCGGCCTTTTGAAGGTCATCAAACGCCTGGGACATTTCTCCTCGTTTGTCTACGCCCTTGACAAGAAGTTCTCCGCCATAATCCATGTCAACGGCATCATAAGTATATTTTGCGGTAAGAACCGCTCCTTCAAATATTTTGCTTCCCTTTGTCGCGGCAACCGAGACAAAAAAACCCTTACGGTCGGCTCCTGCCGGCCATCCTCCTTTTTCCTTCAGCAAATATTTTCTGCACCACAGAGCCTGGGTTCGGTCGATAAAGGCCTTGGCCTGGGCCGTAACCCCATAAAAATAAATCGGTGACCCGATGACCATGCGCCGGGCTGCGTCAATCTTGTCATACAGAGCTATCATGTCATCTTTCTGGATACATTTCCCGGTTTTATTACAGCTGCCACAGCTAATACAGGGATTAATTGCCAGATCACATAAACGAATCACTTCAACACTGCCGCCGGCCTGCTTGACTCCCTCGGCCACGGCATTCAACAAGATTTCGGTGTTGCCTCTTTTTCTTGGTGAACCATTAAATAATAAAACATTCATTGGTACGACTCCTTAAAAAATTATTCCCACAGAACAACATCTTCTTCCGGGACTGTTGCCTTAGTTTCTTCAACGGAATGACGATTATAAAACAAAACTTCGTCCAGCAATGCATGGCTGATGTCAACAGTAAGAAAACGGGATGCACAACGCCAACGCCAATTTTCATTTTTTGAACTCGGCAGGTTCATTCGGCAGTCATTGCCAAAACCAAGCACATCCTGCATGGGAATCACGGCCAAATCCGCAACCGAACCATAGGCCAAGCGCAGGAAATCCCAATGAATACGGTCTCCTTCGGAATTAGCGTAACGAACAGCCCTGTCCTTGCCGGCCTGAGAAACATCGGAATCAAAATACCAGCCCAAGGTCGTATCATTGTCGTGGGTGCCGGAATAAATGACACAATTTGTTGTGGTAAAGTTATGGGGCAAATAGCTGTTTTCAGCCCCGGAATCAAAGGCGAACTGAAGAATTTTCATCCCTGGGAACCCGCAACTATCCCGTAATTCTTCCACCTCCGGCGTGATAATACCCAGATCCTCGGCAATAATTGATAAATCACCAATACTGTCTGTCATCTGCTCAAAAAAGAATTTTCCCGGCCCTTTTTTCCAGACCCCTTTCACAGCTGTTTTCTCCACGGCCGGAATTTCCCAGTAAGCTTCAAAACCACGAAAATGATCGATACGCACCACGTCAACCATGGCGCCGATTTTATCAAACCGCTGACGCCACCACTCGTAAAGAGACCGATTTATCCCTTTCCCCTTATGCCAGCGATAAAGAGGATTTCCCCAACGCTGCCCTGTTTTACTGAAATAGTCGGGCGGGACCCCTGCCACGTGGGTCGGTTGCAAAGACTTTTTATCAAGTTCAAAACAATCCTGGTGGGACCAGACATCAGCGCTGTCCATACCGACATAAATCGGGATATCACCAATTAGTTTAATGCCTTTTTTGCTGCAGTATCGACGCAATTGTGACCATTGTTCAAAAAAAAGATACTGGACAAATTTATGGTAGAGAATCTCCTCAGACAGACGCTTGCGACAAGCCGTCAATGATTTTTCGTTCCTGGAGGCGACTGCAGACGGCCATTGACTCCATGACTTCTGATTATTTTCCTCTCTCAGGCTCATAAAAAGAGCATAGTCTTCCAGCCAGGGCTCTTTCCGGCAAAACTGTTCAAAAGTTTCCGAATGGCCCATGGCGACAAATTTGTCAAAAGCGGATCGAAAAATCTTTTCTCTAAATGGAACAACATCGTTAAAGCTGACTCTATATTCAGAGAAATCAGGGCAATTTTCTATTTCTCCAGCAGACAGGAAACCTGCCTCCACAAGCTTCTCCGGACTGATCAACAGAGGATTGCCGGCAAAGGCCGACAGGCTCATGTAGGGGGAATAATCAAAAGCCCGGCAAACCGGGCCAGTGGGCAAAAACTGCCAGCTGCTCTGGCCTGATTCTTTCAGGAAATCGACAAAATGATAGGCAGCCGGTCCCAAGTCGCCAATACCGAATCTGCCGGGCAGAGATGTGATATGCATCAAAATCCCACAATATCGTTTAAAGGTCATGATTCTCTCCAATTCAGGAATCTTGCGATAGATTTCTTGTAATAATTCACCAGGGGTACGCAAACTAAGTAACAACTGGCCTGTAAAAATTTACCAGTGCTTCTTATTCGTGCAGGCAGGCCGACCAAGCTATACGCGTCCGGTATGCTGGGCGGTCTGACCGTACTAAGAAGGAGTGCTGGTGAACTTTTACGATTTTTTATTACTCTTTCAGGGTGGGCCACCAAATTGGCCTAACCACCACTTACAATGTAAGTAAATTTGTAACTATTCAGCTGCACCCCATCTTCGCCCATTTAGAGCTTCTTGAGTAGCATTAGTACGCTTCGAATCTCTAAATGAACAAATATGGTGCACATCTGAACAGTTACAGTCCGGAGTAAAGGGTAATTTGGTGCCCTCGCTGAATAGTTACGTAAATTTTCAGAATGTACTATAAAACATTTAACCCATAATCGGAAAAAGAATCCAAAGTTAAAAAAAGATCTTTTTCTTCCTATCTTCCGCAAAATACCCTTGCCTTTAATACTTATTAATGATAAAAAACGTAGTTTGCGTGAATGAATGAATACCAACGCAGATCAACCTTCAAGATACTGAAAATCGACAATTAAGGAGAATTATCCTGTGTCTGCGGACATTAAAGCCAGATTGCTCGAAGCCGGGAAGGATCAAGGTTATATCACCATTGATTTCCTTAATCATCTGCTCCCGATTGACGAAAGTGCCAGCAACATTGACGAAATTTTTGATTTCCTCGATGGCCATAATATAGAAATACTCACCGAAGACCAGAGAAACGGCAAGAAAAAAACGGTTGACGGTAAAACATGGGAAAGCAAGGATGCCGCAAAACTTGACAAGGCTGCGGTCAAGGAAGAACCCCACGAGGTAGAAGAGACAACCACCACCTACCTACGGGAAATGGGCCGTTTTTTTCTGCTGACACCGGCAGAGGAAGAAAAATACAGCAAAGCGATTCGTGAAGGATTTGATGCCATTATATTGACCATCAGATCCAACAAATCCGGGGTTGAAGAAATCAAGGATCTTGTTGAACGTCTCGACCTGTGGGAAAAAAGAGATCCGACCTTAAAACCAAAAAAACAGCACCTCAATTTTATGAGACGGGCGGTGAGAAGTGCCTGGCTCAAACATCCGGACCTAATGGTGTTACAAAAGGCCCATCACCGCATCGGATTATACACCCGCTCCATTGAAACCGCCAAGGATGCCATGATCAAGGCTAACCTGCGCCTGGTTGTCAGTATTGCCAAACGTTACATGCATCAAGGCCTGACTCTGGCGGATTTAATCCAGGAGGGAAATCTTGGCCTGATGCGGGCTGTTTTTCGCTTCGATTACAAAAAAGGCAACAAATTCAGCACTTATGCCAGCTGGTGGATTAGACAGGCCATAACCAGAGCCATCCTGGATAAAACGAGAACCATTCGGCTGCCGGTTCATTTCCTCGAACTGAGAAGTCAGTTTTTCAAGGCTTTTTACTCTTTGCTGAAAGAGCTTGGACGGGAACCGACACCCATCGAGATTTCCGAAAAAACCGGCCTGTCCATGGATAAAATTCTCGCTATTCTTGAAGCTTCCAGAGAGCCGATTTCCCTGGAGACGCCTGTGGGTGACGATGACAGCACCCTTGGCGATTTTCTTGAAAACAGGGAATCCGTCTCCCCCTACGAGGCAGTGAAATGCAGTGAATTATCTGAACGTGTAACCGGGATCCTTGCCACCTTAAGCGCCAGAGAGGAAAAAATTATCCGTCTGCGTTTCGGAATCGGTGAAGATGCGGAATACACTCTTGAGGAAATCGGCAAACGTTTTAATGTCTCAAGAGAACGCATCCGTCAAATCGAAAAAAAGGCATTGAACAGATTACGCCATTCAAGCCGGCGGGAAAAGCTGAAATTTTTTCTTGACTGACAGATTCCGGGCTCACTTTTCATAACAAAACCTGCGGGGAACAAAAGATCGTTTTTTGTTCCCCGCAGGCACCGAGGCAGCAAAAGATCTATTCCCGCTCCCTTATTCCATCCACTCTTTCATTTGCCGCTGGAATCGCCTGGACCGCAACCGGACTCTTCCCGAAAACGCTCCACCCGGTTCTTCTCCTTCTGCTTGTTGCCATTATATTTCTGTCGCTCTTTTTTCGTTATCCCAAATATCGTATCCTCATTCTGCCCTTCTTTTTCATCATCGGGTTCCTGCACGGAGAAAAAGTCCAAAATCGACCTGAAGAACCTGACCATATCCACAATTTGATCAACGAACGCCGGGAAGTGACCCTGATCGGTGTTTTACAGGAAAGCCCGGCCATTGGCCCTAAAAAAACAGGTTTGATCATGTCCGTGGAAGCCATGGTGACACCGACGAAGAAAACCACGGCAACAGGAAAAATCCTTTTGCGTTTACCCGGCCTGCCGCCGGAAGACCTGTATCCCGGTGACCGTTTCTCGGCCAGGGGGATTTTATCCAGACCGAGGAATTACGCTACACCGGCAAGTTTTAATTACCGTGATTATCTTTCCAACCAGTCGATTTACCTGACCGGCTGGATTCGCAGCCCGGCTCATATCCTGAAGATCGAATCTCTCTCCGAACCAACCCTTGTCCACCGGCTCCGATACGGGCCGGAACGAATTCGCCATACAATCAATCGATTTCTCCAACGGACGCTGCCGGACCGGCAGAGTAGTCTCTATCGCGCCATTCTAACCGGAGACCGGTCCGGTGTTCCGCCTGATCTTTCAGAAAACTTTAAAAAAACCGGCTCAATCCATCTGTTGGCCATCTCCGGACTGCATATGGGTCTGCTGGCTTTGTTTGTGACAACATTTATCCACTGGCTCCTGAAACGTTCAACATGGATTCTGCTTCATACGCCGGCCTGGAAAATTTCCCTGTTCCTCGCCCTTCCACCTCTTATTCTTTATGCCCTTATCGCCGGTTTCCACACGCCGGTGGTCCGTTCCCTGATCATGACTTCTGTTTTCATTGCGGCCATTCTTCTGGACAGACAATGGCATGTGCCGACAAATATCGCTCTTGCCGCCCTGCTCATTCTGATTTTCAATCCGGCATCCCTTTTCACTGTATCCTTCCAGCTCTCCTTTGCCGCGGTGATCGGCATCTGTGCCCTTGTCCCATCGATTCGAAAAAAATTCCAGCAAACAGGACCGCAAAACTCCCTTGGCAAAAAACTTAAAAACTGGCTCAGCGCCGGCCTTCTGGCCTCCCTTGCCGCCATGGTCGCAACGAGCCCACTTCTTCTCCTTTACTTCAACCGTTTCTCGCCGATCAGTCCCCTCTCCACCCTCCTTGTCGAACCGTTTCTCTGTGTCTGGTCACTGGTAATAGGTTTGCTCGCTTCTTGCTTTATTTTCATATCGCCTGAGATTGCGGCCGGCCTGTTCCATGTCGGTGCCTGGGGTCTTGTTTCTGCGGTCAAGATAACCGGCGGGCTTGCCGAAATCCCCTTCTGCTGCCTGTGGTTCTCCACGCCGACCTGGTTTGAGGTGATCAGTTTTTATCTTGTCCTGGCAGCTGTGTTGTATCAAAAAAAATTCCCACCGCTGAAAATCATTGCGCCTCTGGCGCTTTTGACTCTCATTAGCTTTCCCCTTGCTGCCAAAACAGCAAGACAAATGTCCGAGACCACAACGGTGACCTTCCTCGATATCGGCCAGGGAAACGCCACGTTGATAGAATTTCCCCATGGCCATGTCGTGCTGCTTGACGGCGGCGGAGCGCGGTCCGAAAAATTTAATGTCGGTGAGGCTGTTATCGCCCCTTATCTCTGGAAAAAAAGAATCCGCCGCATTGATGATGTCGTTATCAGCCATCCTGACACGGATCACTGTAACGGGCTGCCTTTTATCTTGACTCGATTTAAACCGGAAAATGTCTGGATCAACGGACAGCCGGGAGGCGAATTTTACAACAATCTTATCCGGCAGGCGGAAGAACAGTCCCTTACTGTAAAAATTCCTGGGCCGGACACGGTTATCCGCCGGGCAGAAGAGGCTATTTTAACGAATGTAGCGGGCCTTCATCTGGCCGCCCGGAAAGATAATCTTTCCGGCAACGACAAAAGCCTGGTCTTAAAACTAACGACACCATCTCTTTCTTTTTTATTTCCCGGAGATATCGAGGAACCGGCTGAAAAAATCATCACGGCCAACAACCGCAACCTTAACGCGGACATCCTGCTGGCCCCGCATCACGGCAGCAGATCGTCCAGCAGCCAGGCGTTGCTGCATGCCGTCCAGCCGGAGGAAGTTATTATTTCCGCCGGTCCCTTTAAGCCCAATCTGTTTCCGGCGCCGCAGTCACTTCACAGATATAAGAAAAATGGCTATATGATATTGATAACCGCGCAAGACGGCACTGTCTCATACCGTGTCAACGGCAAGGAATGGGAAAGGATGATATTCAGGGACATTGACCGATGCTGGTCAAATTAGATATGCAATACCTGATGATCCCGCAAAAACTAACCACAGAGCACACTGAGCGCACAGAGACAACTAATTAATTTCTCTGTGTGCTCTGTGTGCTCTGTGGTTAAAAAAGACTTTTTACGGGTTCATCAAATATCGGTAAAATCCGAAGGAGGTTTTTTGAGAAATTGGACGAATTTGCCTTTTTCAATGCAATTTGTATAGGCATCTTCAGCCGATATCCGGTTGTCCTGAAGATGTTCTAAAATGGCATCATCAAGGGTTTGCATACCGAATTTCTTACCGGTCTGCATGGCGGAAGGAATCTGATAGGTCTTTGCTTCACGGATCAGGTTGCGCACAGCCGGAGTGCAAATCAGAATCTCCAGGGCAGCGCAACGGCCTTTCACATCAATCCGTTTAAAAAGGGTCTGGGAGACAACAGCCTTCAGGGCATCAGCCAGGGTCGAACGGACCTGGGCCTGCTGGCTGGTTGGGAAAATCTCAATGATCCTGTCCACTGTTTTGGCGGCATTCAAGGTATGCAGGGTTCCAAAGACAAGATGACCGGTCATGGCCGCTTCCATGGCCAGGGCAATGGTTTCAAGATCACGCATCTCGCCCACGAGAATGATATCCGGATCCTCACGCAGGGCGCCGCGCAGCGCATTGGAAAAGCTCTGGGTGTGGAGGCCGACTTCACGATGATTAACAATGGCCTTCTGGCTTTTATGGACAAACTCAATGGGATCTTCAATGGTCAAAATGTGGTCGGCCCTGGTCTTATTCGCTTCATCGACAATGGCGGCCAGGGTTGTCGATTTACCACTGCCGGTGGGGCCGGTCACAAGGACCATGCCCTTGGGAAGACTGGCCAGTTTTTTTACAATTGAAGGCAGCTGTAATTGATCGCAGGTCAGAATGTCACTGGGAATTTCCCGAAAAACAGAGCCGATACCATATTTTTGTTGAAACAGATTTCCACGATAGCGGGCCAACCCTGGTATCTCATAACCAAAATCAACATCGCCGCTTTCTTCGAAATGTTTGGTTTTGTCCTCGGAAACGATCTCATAAAGCATGGCCTTGAGAGTATCGTTTTCCAACTCCTTATATTTAACCCTCTCCATGTCGCCGTTAATCCGTAAAATCGGCTGCTGGCCGGACACCATATGGAGATCGGATGCACCCTGTTCATTCATCAGCTTAAAAAAGGCATCGATCTGAGCCATTAAACGCCTCCAAAATGTAAAAATTCAAACCTAAAATCCAAACTTCGAAATATTAAAAAAAGTGCTTCAAGCCTTTCACGCAGCTTGACCTTTTCTTCACGCCTTTCATATAATATCACACAAATAAGTTTCGTATTAAAAAAAATTACCCAGGTCCTTTCTCATGGTATAATCACCCAAGAATTCACCAGCACCCCATCTTATGTACCCATCGAAGGCAAGCAAAGAATCCCAGTGCCCTTTTGGGGAGGGACTGGTTCCCGGCATCTATTTTAAATAGTGTTTGAACGGAAAGTCAAAAATAACCTTTATTCAATATGTTAAGATTCGAGTTCAAAATGAAGATTTTAGCAATTAGCGGTTAGCTGTTAACGGCTAAAAGCTAATCGCTAACAGCTTTTTAACAAATCTTCGCCACAATGAATCCCGCAACCCGTATTAACATTAGGATAGGTACTTTCCGTTCAGACACTAAATAGCAACTTAAAAAGATGAACATTGAACGTTTAATTATTTTCAAAAATGAACCTTAACTTATTGTTTATGCACATTTTCATAACAAAACAAGCCACCTTCTTACTTAAAAGCAATTCTTCACCTGCACGCGATCAGGCTGATTCACATTTTAAAATTTCACCTTTTCCATACATGAACAATGTCCTTTGATCTTCATATTCACTCAACATATTCCGACGGAACCATGACTCCTGCGGAAATCCTCCAGCTGGCCCGGAAATACGGCCTGCGCACTATCGCTCTGACAGACCATGACACGACTGAGGGCATTGCTGAAGCCCTGGTCCAGGGCAAAAAACAAAACATTGAGGTCTTGACAGGCATTGAACTAAGCGCCAGCTTTGATTCTCATCCGGTACATATTCTTGGTTATGGCATTGATCACACAGACCCTCTCCTTTTCGAAAATCTCAAAGACATACAAAAAGCCAGAAAAGACAGAAACGATAAAATCGTCGCTAGATTGCAGAGTTTTGGTCTTGATATATCCCTGGATGAATTGGATATAATCTCAAAATCAGGTCAGACCGGCCGACCACATATAGCCCGATTGCTGGTAAAAAAAGGATTTGTCTCGTCAACCGATCAGGCTTTTGACCGGTATCTCGGCAAAAAAGGAAGTGCCTATACTCCGCGTAAATCTTTGCCTGCGGACCAGGCCATTAAGATGATCAACATGGCAAAAGGCATTGCTGTACTGGCTCATCCGATTATCATTAATGTGCCTTTTCAATCTTTAGTCCGGATGATCCTGAAATTACGGACTGCGGGTCTCGCCGGCATAGAGGTTTTTTATCCTTCTCACCCTCCCCCATTTCGATTAAAACTAGAGAAACTCTGCACGGAGTATGGTCTCCTTGCATCCGGAGGAAGCGATTTTCATGGATTGTTACACCCCTGGTCACGGTTGGGCTGTATGATTCAAGGTCAAAGTGCGTCTGATGAAATTGTGGAGAAATTGAAGGCGCATTTGCCGGCTGGACGGAAACATCCCTCACCCCAACCCTCTCCCCAGGGAGAGGGAGGCAGCCCTAAATAACGTATTTAATAATTATAAATCTCCTACTTCCTCGGATATCCCTCTCCTTGGGGTGTGGGTTAGGACGAAGGGGAAATGTTACTTTTAAAATAGAGACCGGTATTTTCATCTCCGGTTGTTACGCTGTAATTGCTCAGCAGTACTTGAGCCGTTACCAGAAACTAAATAAAGAGTCCCGTAACATGAATACCATTCTGGTTGTAGATGATGAACCGAATTACCTCATCGTTCTCACCGAGTTGCTCAAAGATGAAGGCTTTGAAGTCTTCAGCGCCCAAAACGGCAAGAAAGCCTTTGATATTGTCCTGAACACGGACCTGGATCTTGTGATCACGGACATGCAGATGCCTGTCATGGATGGTCTTGAATTGATCAAGGCTGTTAAGTCTCACAACAAAGACTTGCCGATTATTATGATAACAGCTTATGGCGAGGTTGAAAAAGCCGTCAAAGCCATGCAGGCCGGGGCCTTTAATTACCTGACCAAGCCTTTTGAAAATGATGAGCTTGTTGTCAGTATAAAAAAAGCCATTGAACATTATCTGCTGGCCAAGGAAAATAAACGCCTACGCAACGAGGTTCAGACCCGTTTCGGTTTTGCCAACATGATCGGCAAAAATAAAAAGATGCTGCAACTCTACAGTATGATAGAAAAAGTGGCCCCGACGCCGACCTCAGTGCTGGTCACCGGCGAATCCGGCACTGGTAAGGAGTTAGTTGCTCGGGCCATCCACTACCATAGTCCCAGGCAAAAAAAACCTTTCATCTCAATAAACTGCGCGGCCCTGCCCGAAGCGCTGCTGGAAAGCGAACTGTTCGGCCATGAAAAAGGTGCATTCACTGGTGCAATCTCTCTGCGCAAAGGACGTTTTGAACTTGCCGACGGCGGCACCCTTTTTCTTGATGAAATTGGAGATATGGCTCTCTCCCTTCAGGCAAAACTGCTGCGGATCCTCCAGGAACAGGTTTTTGAACGGGTCGGAGGCTCCCGGGAACTACATGTTGATGTCCGGATTCTCACAGCAACCAACAAGGACTTAAAAGAAGAAGTGGGCAAAGGGAATTTCAGGGAAGACCTTTTTTACCGGTTGAACGTACTCCATCTTCATCTTCCTCCCTTGCGGGAACGATCAGACGACATCCCTCTGCTGGTGAACCATTTTATCAAAAAAGATGCAGAACAACTCAACAAGCCCACCCTTGAAATAACAGCTGATGCTCTGCGCTTTCTCACCACTCTGCCCTGGGAGGGAAACATCCGTGAACTGGAAAACGTTATTGAGCGGGCCAGCATTCTCTGTACAGATGATCGTATCGAAATATCTGATGTTCAACCGGACACAGACAATGACGACCAGACACCGGCGCAACCACTTGATATTGATATTAATAAAATGGTTCCAGCCAATACCCGCCTACCCGACATGCTGGATGCAATCGAAGAAAAAATGCTGGTAGAGGCCTTGGAAAAAGCGGCCAATGTCCAGACCAGGGCGGCAAAACTCCTTGGCATTACCAAAAGTTTGCTGCAATATAAAATGAAAAAATTCGGCCTCAAGAAAAAAAAATAATCTACCGCTTGCCCTCAAGCCACTAACCCACTAAAGTGAAAAAAAATATCAGATTTTTTAGTCCCTTAGAAATTATTTTCGTGTTATTTGTGGCAAAAAAATTAAAAACTTCTTTGAAATAAACAACTTGCCTCTACTGTTAAGGGACTTATCCTAAAAAACCTGATGTTTTATTCCACTTTAGTGGGTTAGGATAAGTACCTTGTTTTTTATGGCAGACGTTTAAGGGTAACGTGCTAAAATTGTTATATTATTTTCAATTTACCCGCGACTACATCCATTCTCTAGGAGCTTCTTGTGGAATCGGTAGATTATCTCATCATTATTACTGCAGTCTGCTTGATTGCTCTTACCTATTTTCTTATCCCTGTTTTGATTCAAATCAAACGTACGGTGAAACAAGCTGAAATATTAACCGATCAAGTCAACACAAACCTGCAACCTCTGTTAGACAAGATCGAAGAAACATCCTCGGAACTGCAGGAACTTTCCATTTCCATTCGTGACAAAATTGACAAGACCGGGACCATTCTTGACACTACCCAGGATGCGAGCCGGTCTCTACTGAATACGGTTGATCTGCTGCAGGAGACAGTAACGCCGATCATCAGCCAGGTAGGCGGCATCAGTGCCGGCATAAAGGCATTCAGCAGTTTTTTTAGCCGAACCGAAAAAAAAGAAAGGAGATATTTTGATGAGTAGAGACGACAGTTGCAATGCAGGAGTTGCCATATTATCATTTCTGACCGGTGCAGTAGTCGGAGCGGGAATCGCTCTGCTCATTACCCCTAAAACCGGTGAGGAAACCAGGGAAATACTTGCTGATTACGGTCATGAATTTAAGAACAAGGTTTCTGATATTCCGGACCATATCAGGGACCGGACTCACGACGCGACTGACCGGGGCCACGAAATGATCGGCAGGGGCCAAGATCTTATCCACCGGGGAACGGAAATGGTCGGCCAGGGCAAGGAGTATCTCGAAGAGAAAAAACAGACTCTGAATGCGGCCATTGATGCAGGTCGACAAGCTATGAAGGACGAAAAGGAAAGACTCGAGAGCAAAACAGCCCTTGAAGAAGAAGAGCAAGTGTAACTATTTAGGTGAGGTTGCATATTTCGCCTAAACGCCAAATTGTAACTATTCAGCATCCTAACCGGGGGTGAAAATACCGGCGATTATTATAAGAGTAACAAAAGAATTATATCGTCATTCCGGTATGTTTTTAGCCGGAATCCAGAAAGTAGCCACACACACCATCCTGGATCCCGGCTAAAAACATGCCGGGATGACGCAAGTGGCAATCTCAACTTATCATGCTGATTTTGCGGTTTTTATACAGGCTACTCAAAATCTTGTTA
>JAYEPA010000049.1:0-4834 GCA_034723545.1 Thermodesulfobacteriota bacterium
GGAACAGTAATGGGTTGTTTGCCAATCCTGGACATTCTTTTCTCCGTCTTCGATAATGGGAAGCAAATTTACCAAACTTCACACAGTAATTCACCGCCCACATTCATTTTACGGGCATCGGCGTCTGTTATAATTCCCTTTGATGTTGACAGAATACTAATTCCGAGACCACTCATTACTCTTGGAATATTATCTGCCTGGACATAAACTCGGCACCCCGGTTTGCTGACTTTCCTTATACCAGTAATGACTTTATTTTCATCTCTATCATATTTCAAGTCAACCTTCAAAACACCCTGGGTTTTATCCTGAATAACACTATAATCGTTAATGTAGCCTTCTTTTTTTAACGTCTCGGCCACACCTTTTTTTAGTTTGGAAAGCGGAATTTCTACTGATTCAAATTTTGCCATTCCAGCATTTCTTATTCTGGTCAGCATATCCGCCATGGGATCACTCATGGACATGAATGTTACTCCTTCACCTGTTATTTCCAACAATATAAAAAATTGTCAATTCGAGTCATGTTAATCAATGCCGTGCATGTATTATGGGATACTTTTTTACCAACTTGACTTGGTAACACCTGTCAGTTCACCTCGCGAAGCGAGGTTTCTGAAACAGATACGGCAAATCCCGAATTTTCTGATGAATGCTCTTGGCCGTCCACAAAGTGGACATCGATTATAGCCACGCACTTTAAATTTAGGTTTACGTGCGCTCTTTGCTCGTATGGATTTTTTAGCCAACCTCTTCCTCCTTGACATTGTAATTCTTAAAGGGCATGCCAAGCACTTTTAAAAGATAACGGCCTTCTTCATCGGTTTTGGCACTTGTGACAATAGTAATGTTAAAACCCTTGATTTTATCAATTTTATCAAAATCAATTTCAGTAAAAATGATATGTTCCTTAATGCCGAGGGAATAGTTACCTCGTCCATCAAAAGATTTAGGGCTAACGCCGCGAAAATCGCGAACGCGTGGTAGCCCGAGATGAACTAACTTGCTATAAAAATCATACATCCTTGTATGGCGCAAGGAAACCATGCAACCAATCGGCACTCCTTCACGAAGCTTAAAACTGGCTATTGATTTTTTTGCCTTGGTGACAACCGCTTTCTGTCCAGCGATCAGGGTCAACTCATGAGTCGCACCCTCAACAATCTTTGGATTCTGCACTGCCTCGCCCAGTCCCATATTTAAAACGATTTTCTCAAGCTTTGGGACCTGCATGATATTTTTGTAGCCAAATCTCTCAACGAGCTGAGGAATACATTCGTTGCGATAAAATTCTAGTAAACCTGCCATAACTGCTTCGATTGCCTCCAGTTCGCCCTGTTATCCCTTGGGCTCAATTGCTTCACCACAGCGCTTACAGGTGCGCACTTTGGATCCATCTTCTAAAATTTTGTTTCTGACGCGCACTGCTCTTGCACATTTTGCACAAATCAACATCAGGTTGGACATATGAATTGGAGCTTCCATATCAATAATACCACCCTGCTGATTTTGCATATCAGGTTTAACATGGCGCTTGGCCATATTAATTTTTTCAACTTTCGCTCGGTTTGAATCAGTAACAATTTGAATAATCTTACCGACTCGACCTTTATCCTTTCCAGCGATGACCTCAACCTGATCATTGAGCTTTAATTTATTTTTCGCCGCTTGCATCTCCATGCCTCTCTATCAAAAAAATACTTTTCGTACTAAAGAACTTCAGGGGCCAAGGACACGATTTTCATAAAACCCTTTGTCCTCAATTCCCTTGCAACTGGGCCAAAAATTCTTGTGCCCACCGGTTCACCTGTTCCGGACAGGACAACTGCCGAATTATCATCAAATTTCACCATGGTATCATCACTGCGTCTGATCTCCTTGGCGGTCCTGACAATGACAGCGCGCATAACTTCGCCTTTTTTGACTTTTGCATTCGGTATTGCTTCCTTAACTGTGACAACAATTACATCGCCAATTCTTGCATACCGTCTACGAGTACCACCCAAGACCCGGATACACAAAAGCTTCTTGGCTCCAGAGTTGTCTGCAACATTTAGAACGGATTCAGTTTGTATCATATCTCCACCAACAACTATTCAGTCAGTTAAATTCATTTCAACTGAAAATCTTTTTTCACCGTCTGAGCAAATTGTACAAAGGCTAAAGAGCCTTTGTGACGATCTCTCGGAGACGCCATCTTTTTCTTTTACTTAAAGGACGACACTCTTCTATCATAACCTGGTCGCCGATATTACATATATTATCCTGATCATCAGCAACATATTTAACATGAAGTCTCAAATATTTGCCGTAAAGCTTATGGCGGACAATTTTTTCCGACCGAACAACAATAGTTTTGTCCATTTTGTTGCTGACGACTACTCCAGTCTGTGTTTTTTTATTTTTTTTTAACTCAACCATCTATCTGCCCAGAAATTTAATTAATCAAATTAACAAATCATCTAAACCGACTTATTCGGCTTTTAACTGACAAGACAACTTGCAAAAATGTATAACAGCAGACATACAATCTATTCTGCTGCTTATATTTACATGGTAAAAAAAAGAAAGAAACTGAAGGAATGATAAGCCTGATTCAACCTGCTTGTCCTTTCCTCAGTTATTCCTTTTCTCGGAAAGAACGGTCATCACTCTTGCAACATCTTTTTTAAGTTGACAGAGTATTGATGTATTCTCGAGGGGGCGTATACTGTGCTGAAACCTCAATTTACCAATTTCTTCTTTCAAATCAACGACCTTTAAGGACAAATCGTCCACACTTAACTTCCTGTATTCT
Organism: Thermodesulfobacteriota bacterium; assembly: GCA_034723545.1. Lineage (GTDB taxonomy): Bacteria > Desulfobacterota > Desulfobulbia > Desulfobulbales > SURF-16 > JAGHCC01. The sequence goes on from JAYEPA010000049.1 coordinate 2,798, forward strand.
GCTACCTTCATAAGGTTGTTTCCTTCTTAATGACCTTTGTCGAAAAAGGCAGCTTATTCCCGGCAAGTCTTAATGCCTTCAGTGCCAATTCGTCATCCACACCTGTCAACTCATAAAGTACCCTGCCAGGCTTGATCACCGCAACCCAGTACTCGGGACTACCTTTCCCCTTGCCCATTCTTGTTTCAGCAGCCTTTTTTGTCATAGGCTTATCGGGAAAGATCCGAATCCACATTTTACCACCGCGCTTAATCGTTCTGTTGATTGTAATACGCGCAGCTTCAATTTGCTGGGATGTTGCATAGCCGCATTGAGTTGCCTTCAAGGCATATTCACCGAAGCTGATGCTGGATCCTCGATAGGCCTTACCTTTCATACGGCCTTTCATTCTTTTTCTGAATTTTACCTTTTTGGGACTGAGCATTTTATTTCCTTATCATCATTCTGATATAAGTATCAAAAAAAAAGACACCTACATGATCGGCAATATTGAAAGAGAATATTATACCTGGAGAGTCTTTTCGGCGTCTGTAAGAACTTCACCGTTAAAAATCCAGACTTTCACACCAATAATCCCATAGGTTGTTTTCGCTTCGGCAAATCCATAATCAATATCAGCCCTCAGGGTGTGCAATGGTACACGGCCTTCACGATACCATTCTCTACGAGCCATCTCAGCACCGCCAAGCCGACCAGAGCAGGCAATCTTAACTCCTTTTGCTCCAAATTTCAAGGCGATATTAACAGCCTTCTTCATAGCCCGACGAAAGGCAATACGACGTGTCAGTTGCAATGCGACGTTTTCAGCAACAAGCTGAGCATCGGCCTCGGGGCGACGGACCTCCTGAATATCTATCTGAAACTGACGGTTTATCAGTTTATCAAGGTCTTTCTTCAGCGCCTCAATTTCAACACCTTTCTTACCGATAACAATACCCGGACGTGCTGTATGAAGTTTAACTTTTATCTTCTCACCGGTACGTGAGATGTGTATTTTTGAAATACCGGCATGAAAAAGTCTTTGTTTAACATACTTGCGAATTTTCTGGTCTTCAAACAGATTCGCAGCATAGTCACGATCTGCGTACCAGGTAGATTCCCATGTTCTGACAATATTTAGACGAAATCCGATAGGATTAACTTTCTGGCCCAAACTATTCCTCCATTAATATTACGTTTAATTATCTGTGAAATAAGCATTTCAAGCCGCTATACTTCATCAAGAATAACCGTAATATGACTCGATCTCTTTAAGATCTTGGTTGCTCTTCCCATAGCACGGGGCCTGATTCTTTTCAGCATCGGACCACCATCAATATAGACAGTCTTTATGTAAAGCGTATCTATGTCAATTGCCTCGTTCTGACCGGCATTGGCAAGTGCTGATTCAATAACCTTGCGCAAAAGGCGTGCGCCTTTTTTAGGCATGAAACGCAAGGTATTAATGGCGGTTTCTACATTTTTTCCACGGACAAGATCCGCCACCAGGCGTGCTTTTTGTGGTGAAATCCGTATATGTCTGGCAACAGCCTTTGCTTCCATAGCTTCATTAACTCCTTGTTCAGACGAAAAAAAAAGAGATATTAGTTTCTTCCCTTCCTGTCTCCGGCATGACCATAAAAGGTTCGTGTCGGAGAAAATTCTCCCAGTTTCTGTCCAACCATATTTTCAGTAACAAAAACAGGAATAAATTTTTTCCCATTGTGAACAGCAAAGGTAATTCCTACCATTTCTGGAAGGATATCAGAACGTCGTGACCAGGTTTTGATCACCTTGCGGGAACCCGTTTCTCTTGCGTGATTGACCTTTTTCATTAAATGATCATCAACGAAGGGTCCTTTTTTGATAGAACGTGACACTTTACATCCCCCCTATTATTTCCAGTCGTTTTGTTTTCTTCATTTAAAACCTTAAAGCCTACGACCGTCTTTTGACGATATCCTTATTAGAGGATTTATTCCGTTTTCTGGTCTTATAGCCCTTGGTCGGAACACCCCAGGGAGTACACGGATGACGACCACCTGAACTCTTGCCTTC
>JAYEPA010000050.1:0-5519 GCA_034723545.1 Thermodesulfobacteriota bacterium
TCCGACTTGGGCGAGCCAATCCGGACTAATGAACAGCGCCGCGATGCAGCAAAAAATGTCTTCAACAATTTCAGCGCAGCAGGCCAGACCGTTAAAGATTGACAAGCCGCTCATCCTCAGACCGGCAATAATCCGCACCTTCACCCCCCTGCATACAATCCAACCCGACAAACTGGTCAAACCCGAGGGGCCTGTCATCATGCCAAGCCTGGATTTGGGCGACAGCATCACGAATAGTGATCTGCTCGACGATCTGAGCCAGGCCTGCGGCTGGAATCCCTACATGATTTTTCAGGACAGGGCTGCGGGCCACGTCTTCTACTACCTGCCTAGAGAATTTCTCCTGCTTCGGAGTGACAACGGCTATGGCCTCAGCGTCCAGTACAACATCCGGGCCGAGCCCGGACAACCGTCGGTCATGCTCACCGCCGAACTCCAGGCTCCCCATCGCAGCGGCGACGTGCAGCTGCTCAAAGCCATCATGCGGGAAGCCCTGGACCTGAAATCAAGCGATCCCCTGGAGTTAAAATCTCTCAAAGGAATCGGCGCCAGCGCTGACATGGAAGCCCTGGGCGCCGGGCTTTCCCTGCCGGCCGAACGGATCCACCTCACGACCCCGGGTGATTTCAAGCAATCATTCCGCCTCACCCTCTCCCTGACCCAGGAGGAAGTGGAAGAGGTTCTGGCCCAGATTGCCAGGGAAGGTCTGGCCGGCACTCTGTACGTCAAGATCGGCGATGACGCGGTTCCCGTACCCATCCGTATCCGCTATGAACATTTCAGCGGCAAACAGATCGATGGTTTTGACCAGTGGCTTAAAAACAGGCCAACGGAAAAAATCAAAAACCTCACTGATTTCCCATTACAGCTCGAATCCATCAATGGCTACAGGATGAAAGGCGGTCACCTGGAACGTGTGGCAAAACAGCTGAAACAGACCAGGTCGATTCCTCCCGGTGGCAGCAGATCCTTTAAATTACCTGCCGTAGAGCGAATCCTGGGCAACAATGTCATTGTGGCCTGGCTGGGGACCTCTCTTGACACGGGATGCACGTCATGTCTGCAAAAGATTGACCAGCAGGTACGAAAAGGCGTGGCCCTGGCCCAGGGCAGCCGGATCAAGTTTGAGGCGATCCCCTCCGTCTTTGCCGAATTCGGCATCTACAAGATTGTTGTTCGCATCCGGTCTCCCTTCTTTGTCTCCGGCGGAAAAACCGTACAGGAACAGGAAACCGAGCTCACTGAAGAAGCGAATGAAAATGATGAACTGGGCCTGTTTTTACCCGGCAACCGGGGCAGCGATGCCCTCCTCTACCGCTACCAGCTGAAGCTTGTCATGGAGTCAGGCGAGTCCGTTCAGGAAACCGACTGGCATGACAGCCGCCGGTTAAGCCAATTTTTCGGCAGCTCCCATCTTGAGAACCTGATGCCTGACTCGGGTGAGGGATTCGTCGAATGAAAGTAATTGACCACAGGGCACCACATCTGCGGAGCTTATGCCCCCTTGCGGGGTATCATCGGCCGGCTCATGTAACACCAGTACAATTCGCAGGCCTATCTCGGTGTCTGCGCTTCGCTTCGCTTACCGGTGCATCTGCAACACCCCGTGATCAATTACAATACAGGGAAGAACGTCATTTGATCATTTCACCCCATGTTCGGTTACGAATGAAATGGCCGCTTTTACTCTTTTTTCTCCTGCTGCACCTGTCCGCCCATGCTGCGCCGAATTTTGACGTCTATCGAGATATCCAGGGTGTTCGTGCCTATCAGGATCATAAGCAAAAAAATATCTGGTACCTGACCCCGGCTGCGCCGGAAATTGGCCGAGGCCAAGACAACACCCCCGACTACGGACTTGATGTCTTTCGTTACCATGGCCGCAAGGGAACCGGCGACCAGGGAGCTTTCATTGTGCGTGGCATCCTGAGCGTTGCTGTGGAAAGAAAACGACCATCCGGTGTAACGGCCGCAATCCGTAAGGATTTAGGCAATTCCGGGATAAAGAATCCTCGTCTGCGCAGCATGCCGGTTTCAGGCGCGGAAATCAAACTGATGTTTGCAGACCAGGGGGCGTCCTGGCAGCAAAAAAACCGCTGGACCGGAAAGCAGATCCTGTTACCGCTCACGCCGGAAATGACTGAGACCTTGTGGGATGGTGTGGAAAACGGCCTGACCCTGATGAGCCTTGCTGTGGAGGAACGACTCAGCGGCAGGCGCCTGATCGACAAGGAATGGCAGGATGCGGAAACATCCTCATCCTGGACCCTGCCCATTGAAATGGATATGGCGGCCCATCCAAGCAAATTTCGTAAGACAGATCTAGGCGGCCGCATGTCACATGGCTATACCGGCATTGATGTGTTCTGTTTTGATTTTATAGATGAACTGGACCCGGATCTCTACGCCAAAATGGCACGGGTGGCTATTCCCACCACAGGCCGGGATCTGATTGAAGAAATCACCTTCAGAGATGACGGCCAATACAGGTTCCGCATCGATTTCAAATATGCCAAGGGTATGGATTGGCCCTACCGGGTACAAATTGTCCGAATCATGCGGGACGGAAGGCGTGAGACCACCTCCTGGATAAAAAAACAGGGGGAAAGCATGCTTGATATTACTGCCTACCGGGAGCCGGAAGAAAGCAGTGAAGAAGACTTCTCCACCAATGATTGAACCTCTTGCAGGAGAGAGACACATGAAAACCATCAAAAAATCTACTTTTTATTCTTTGTGGCTGGTGATTCTGACTTGCCTTCTGCCCTCGCCGGTCGCGTCCCAGGAAATCAACCTGGACAAAATGGAACAATGCGGCGATCTCCTCTGCTATCAGTCCATGGATGACACCAATGTCTACCACTACCTGCCCGATCGCCCTCGCCTGGCACACAAGGACGGACGACCCCAGTTTTCCTTTCTCAAATATGCCCGGGTTCAGGAAACGGGCGAGGCCGGCACCGGTCGCGCTCAGGGCGGCGGCATTGTCCACTTTCTGGTGACCTATGGCGCTGACAAAGGACGGGTTCAAACAGCTGAAGCAGATCTGCAGGAAAAATTTCCCGATGCCCGCATTGCCGGGCCGATCATCTACCGCAAAGGAAGCTTTGCTCTTATCACCTCTTTTCAGGAAGGCAACAGAACCACGACCCGCACCGTTGCCGTGGGCAAGGCCCCTTTGATGGAAGGCCAGAAGGCCGCCGTCTCCATGGCCCTGACCAGGGAAGGGGCAGAGCTGCTCTGGGAAAGCTTCAAGACGGCCACTCCGGATATCTCCCTGGTGTTTGACATGCAGTTTGCCGGTGTGCGAGAGCCTTACGAAGCCAGCCTGGAAGCAGACTGGTCACGGATCTCAAAACATGATCAGGTTAAAGCCGGAATGAAATACGCCTGGTTTGGCGCCGATGTCGACCTGCTCTTCCAGGAACTGCGCCAGGACGGCGCCATCAAGATTACCACCAAGGGCAAAAACGCCAACATGGACAAAATCCTGGAAAGCGCCCACACCAGGCTGCTCAAGGTCATCTTTGATCCGGCGCCCATTGATGAACTGACCAGGGCTGCAGCGGAAAAGGACAGTTACAGCAATCTCAATCAGGCAGTAAAACTACTCAAGGATTCCACCACCTCCCGGCGCAGCAGAGGCAGGCGCAGCCGGCTGATGGAGGATCTGCCATTTCTGTTTGCCGGGTTCGAGACAAACTCGGCTGCCAACAGCGATACACTCATAAAAAAATACTCCATCCTTGACTGGATCATCAGCACGGCAAATGCGGCGGATGACTCGCAGCAGATGGCCGAATCTAAAAAACTGTACGATCAGGGCTGGGAGCTCTACAAAAAAGATAAATTCAGCGAAGCCATAGCTGCTTTCAAGAACTCAAACAAATTGTACAAGACCGCAAAAGGGCACGGTAGAGTCAGCATTGTCTTGAGCATTGGCAACTGTTACCTGGAACTAAAAAAATGGGAGACAGCGCTTCAATATTATCAAGAGAGTCTCGCTCTGCTTCCGCGGGCTCCTGACAAAGAGGGTTTGCGGGCGCAAATGTACGCATATATCGGCAAATGCCAACACATGCTGGGACGTGACCAAGAGGCTCTCAACACCCTGAACCAAGCTGTCAACCTGCCTTCGGACCATCCGGCCCACGTCTTTAGACATGCGGCTGATACCATGGGACTCATGGGATTGTACGGACAATCAGCCTACTACTACAAAAAGGCCCTACCCGTTGCCAAGGCCGGAAGCAGTGATCTGCAGAGAGCCAAACGCGGAGCTGAAGAAATGGCGGCAAAGGCATACAGCCATGCCAGAAAACTCGATGAAAAGGCCAGGGCCTCAAAGTACGAAGTAGAAGCAAGCCAGAAGGCATTGAATGCCTACACCGCTTATCAGGACAACGTAGTCCCCACAGGTCAGCGTGAAAAAGAAGTGGAAAGTCGAGTACGGTTTCTTACAGACAAACTGGAACAGAAAGGCGCGGCTAAAACCGTGACTCCAGGCAAGGAGTATGAAATTACCGGCAAAACACCTGCCGGCAAGACAACAACTGCAAGGCCGGGTACAGCCACACCTCCATCTGCCGCGTTGAAAAAATCAGGAGCAAAATCAAAATTTTCCAAAAGATCACCATCTGCCAAAGGAAAAACGACGGCCAAATCAAAAAAACAAAAACCAAAAAGGACACAAACCGCCGCAAAACGATCAGACGGCAAACCAGGCTTTTCCCTGGTGGCCTCCTACCGCATGAAACGCATCAAGCGCAGCGGCAAGTTCACCTACCACATGAACCACTACCGCACCGAGAGCCAGGCCTTTGCCATGGCGGAAAATATCGGTGATCTTTTCAGCCGCTACGGCCATGACCCCAAGGTATTCCGCGCCGTAACCATCGATGACCCGGTCTTCAAACAACGTGAAATTCTGGTCACCCTGGATGGTCAGGACACCAACACCTTCAGCAAACATCTTAACTTTGTCACCGTCCAGATGGAAAAACGTCATCAATCCGGTGAGCTGACCATGGACGAGGTGATCATTACCCCGAAGAAATTCAATGCCAGCGGCAATGCCTCTATCCTGAGCTACGGCTGGAAAGGTGACGACGACCGAACCAAGTGGCTTGATTACCGGATGCAGGCCCTCTGGTCGTTTCACGGCGGCGTTGAGATTCGGCAACCATGGTCAACACGCAACAACGCCATGCTGGCCCTGGACCCACCCCACCGGTACCGCACCATCACCATTGAAGGCGATGGGGAACGGTTAAGCCGGCAGGGAGTCCGCCATGCAGTGGTCACCATCACAAGCCGGATCGATGGTCAACCCGTGAGCAATCAGGTGACGATCCGCAACAGGGGAGCTGCGCCGGCCATGATTCTGGAGGCGCCTGAAAGCCGTGAAGGTCCGCCAAGCGAGACAGGTATCACCTGGTACCTGACAGGCGGACGGAAGATAACAGCCCCGGTACAGCTGCTGGAGGGAGATATTCTTTACTGGGATGAGTTGCCGGAAG
>JAYEPA010000050.1:5619-17479 GCA_034723545.1 Thermodesulfobacteriota bacterium
TTTATCGATCCCCAGGGGGAAACAAGCGGCGGACTGCTTCACATGCTGGTCACCTTCACCCTGCCGCCGGATGAGCTTGAAGCCTTGCGTAAAGCCCTTAAAAAAGAAAAATCAGGAGCCAGGCTGCAGGGGCCGGTTCCCCTGCGTCAAGAAGATGAGGGCAGCTTTACCATCATCTCCGGCACCTTGTCGGACAAAGAATTTACCCGCTCTCTTATCAGCAGCGGCCGCGCTCCGGTCACCCCCGGTTCAAAAGCTGCTGTGGCCGCCACCCTGACTCCCCACGGGGCCACACTGCTCTGGGAATCCATGAGCCGCCCCACCTCTGACGTGTCGGTGGCCCTGCGCACCTATTACGAGGCAACCCTGCCATCATTTCGTGCCCGTATCCACGCTGATGTGAACACGGTTTACACCCATTTTTCCAGTGTGTTCAACAAACAAAAATCATACACCAAACGCCAGGTACGCAATGTTGTCGACGAACTGGTGCGCACCGGCGATATCACGGTGGAGGTGCTGGACCGGTTGCCGGAAGACTCGGCCAACCAGGCCATGCAGTCCCTGGTGGATATGATCACCGGCAAGCTCACCGATATCATCTTTGACACAAAAACAGGCTTTACCGCCATCCCGGAAAAAGAAAAAGCCGTGGAAAAAGGTCAGCTCAAGGGCAGGCAGAAAAAAGGCTGGATGGCCCAGCTCTTTACCGGCAGCGGCAACCAGAAGTACGTTACAGACAACCAGTACGTGATCAAGGAGCGTAAAGACATCAACCGGGCCGTCTTCAGCATCAACCTCACCCGCCGCTCTGTTATCAAGGTGCCGGTGGATACTGCCGGCAACATCTCCGGGCTCTATGAGTCATTCAAGAACGATACGCAAATGTTTCGGGTGGTAAACCTGGCCGATCCTGCCTTCCAGAAACGGGATGTCTATTTCCAAATAGATGGCGACTATAGCGGGGCCTTTGAAAATATCATGAATTTTGCCGGTGTTTCCCTGCGTAAATCCTATTCCGACCATGCCGATGCAACCGGCGAGCTGATTTTCACCCGGGAAGACATCCGCGAGGGCACAATGAGCAAATCCTGGCGCTATGCCCGCCTGGGCCGGAAAAATAACAGCTGGCTTGATTACGACTACCGGATGACCTGGAGCATCAAGGGGCAGCACCAGATCAAACAACCCAAGGAAGAGGGGGAGTGGCTGCACGCCAGCACCCCCATTATCACCCTGGCTCCGCCTTTGCAGCGTCTGGACATGGAGATCGATGCCGACCGTTTCCTCTTTGAGGATGCGGCCATCCGCAGCGCCTCTCTTGAGGTGCGCTACAAGGTATTCGGTAAAACACAGACCGAGCGGCTGTCGGTCATGCGCTCAACAGATGCGGAATCGGTCAGCAGCGCCGTACTGTTTCATGATCCGAACACCAGGGTTGAATACCGGATCAACTGGTATCCGGCACGAGACAAACCGATCAAGGGTGACTGGCAGCAGTTGGATGAATCCTATTTGGTGCTGATGCCGCCAATGTAGTTTTTTTGTCTCTCACAGAGCTCGCAGAGACACAGAGAAAAACCTTTGCCCCTTTGTCCCTTTGCCCCTTTGAACCTTTGAACCTTTGAACCTTTGAACCTTTGAACCTTTGAACCTTTGAACCTTTGAACCTTTGAACCTTGACATACAGGAGGAAAAAATATGAAAAAACAATGTGTGGTTATGGGGCTCATCTTCGCCCTGTCCGGCTTTGCCGGAACAACGACAGAGGCCAAGCCACGGTCAGGCTTTGGTATGGCCGAGCAGTTCAAATACGAAAAACAATTTAAACCGCAGACACTTCGCCACTCTCGGACCATTCCGTCTTCGGCAGCTGTCAAAGAGATAGGAGGCATCAGCTATGGACACCATGTTGATGTCAAACTCAAAGACGGGATCACGGTGCGCTGCTTTCCGGCAGCAACAAAAAAACCTGAAAAGACCTCTAAAAATTATTATTACCTGCCCACCAACCCCCACGTTGCCAGGGACCCGGATGGAACGCCAAAATTTTCCATGCTGCGCTTTGTCACGGACAAAACCAAAGAGGCCGGAGGTGTTGAAGGCGGAATCCTTCATTTTCTGGTGGAATACGGCTTAAGCCCGCAACAGGAAAAAGAAGCGGCAAAACTACTGGCCAAAAAGGTAAAAGGAGCCAAGCTGAAAGGGGCTGTGCAGCTTGAGTCCGGGGGGGAAGGCAACAGTTTCCATGTGGTGTCAGCCACCCTGACAGATGAAGGGTTTACCTCCACCCTGGTCAGCAGCGGCAAGGCCCCGGTCATGGAGGGACAGCGGGTGGCCGTGGCAGCCCGCCTCAGTGGCTATGGTGCCACCCTGCTGGCCAAGAGCATGGAACAGCCCACCACGGATATCTCGGTTGTTTTTGACCTGAAATACCTGGTCAAGCTGCCTGCCTATGAGGTGAATATAATCATCGATTACGACATGTATCACCAGCTTGAAGAAGACTATTCTCATGATCGGGAAAAGAAAACGACAAAAAAACGCTACTGGAATCCGAAATGGTACAATATTGCAAATATCAGCACCAGCAAGGCCAGCATCCTGACAGAAGCAGAACAGCGGAAATCCATTGATTTTCTGGTGGAAAACGGCGCTGTCACCTTTGATTATGTGCAGCATGTGCCTGATGCAGACAAGGAAATTGTCGAAAGCGGTCTGTACAAACTAGTGCTTGAATCCTTTTTTGACATGCAGAAACGATTTGGCCAGCCCTCTCCGGCTGAAGTGATTGGGGACGAGGAAGAAGGTGAATCCGCCAAGGAAATTGAAGCGGCCCGCCGAGCAGAAGCCCGCAAGATGAAAAATTACAGCTACACGGTCTTTCAGCGTAAAACCATCAAACGCACCGGCAAGACGACCCTGCGCCTGAAAAAATCCATGGCCCGCTATGAGCACTACACCATGACCGGCAATGTCGGTACCTGGTATGAACAGTTTAAAGACGATCCCAAACTGGTGAGCGAGGTCAATCTTGACGACCCCTTCTACCAGCGACGCGAGATGCGTTTTGTCATCGACAACGAAGCTTATGATATCTTCAGCCAGATGGTGAACTACGCCACCGTCCAGGTCCGTGTGCCGCGCAAAGACCAGCGTCCTTTTATTGACGAACTGACCATTGACCGGAAATACCTGGAACAAAGCGGCCAGACCGCCACCCTGACCTATGCCCGCATGGGTGATGATGCCCAGACCTATGATTACGCGGTGCAGTGGAGTTTGCGCGGCGGCTATCTCTACCCCAAAGAGCCGCGCTGGAAAAAAGGCGAACTCATGGCCGTGACTCTGGCCGCGCCGGTGACGCCCATGACCATCGAATCCGAAGCAGACCTTGATGAACTTGAAGAACTTGGCATTGCTCGGGTCTCCGTTGAGCTCAAATATTCACGCTTCGGCAAGACCTACCAGGACCAAAAAGGCCTTTCCCTCTCCCCGGGCGTGGGCGAACCGGTGGTGAACAAGGTCATTTATCATGACGCGGAAAAAAATAAAATCACCTACAGATTAATTTATCACCACAAAAAACTGGGCAAAATCAAGGATGACAAATGGCAAACTGTGGAAGGGGCCTACATCTACTGCTCGCCGTCGGAGATGCTTCTAAACAAAGTACGGGATCTTGTATTATAAAAGGATTTGCTATGAAAAACATCAAAACATTCACTGGATTTCTTTCCCTTTTGATTGCTCTTTCCTTCGCAGCCTTCTGCTCCACCGCACAGGCTCAATATGACAATCCGGATGAGCAACTTTACATTGACGAGAACCCGTACGAAACAGAGGACACTATTCCCGAAGAATATATCGAGCAATACCCGGACGACGCGCCAACCTTAGATGAGGATGATTTCCAGCCGGACATCATTGATCCGGCATATGAAGACCCGGATAACGAACTCCTGCGGGACCTGGAAGATGACATGGAACTGCCGCCACCTGCTGACGAATTCCCAGGAGACAAAGGGCAGGATTCCCCTCTTATCGATGATACGCTGCCCCCACCGGGCAGTGACAACCCGCCCCTTGAAGATCCCGGCTTCGATCTTCCGCCGGACATGATGCTTGAAGACAGCGAGTCGAATAACTCCACCGAGGATAACCCGGTTATTGATCTTCCCTCACCAGAGATCACTGACATGGCAAGTGGAATGCCATCCGGATTGAGCACTGAACTCTCCTCCCCGCAGACACCCCCCGCCCAATGCGCCCAGGCAGCCGGCCATGTCATTATTTTACTGGAGGACAAAGGAATTCATAGCGGGGTAACTTACCTACAGCCGGAGGCACGGGTGGACTTCCAAAATCAATCCAATGTGACTCACCATGTCACCATTTGGCCGCAGGGTTTCTTCACGAGTAATAACTTTACCATAACCGGCCAGTCCATTGTGGCGAGGGTTGCAAGTTCCCCCGCCCAGGTTACAGTCGGCAGAATCGATGTGAGCACGGGAAATAACCAGACAAAGCATTTTATGGTTATCTGCCCTTAATCGCAGATAAAAAAGCAATGAACAAGAGACCTAAAAAAAGAGGCTATGGATTAACTCCGTAGCCTCTTTGTTATTTTATTTATTCTCTCTCGTGAATAACGGAAACTTATAATCTGCAGATATCCACCTCTGTCCGGCACAAGAAACAACCGGCGCTATCTGAAAAAACAAGGGATTCGATTTGTAGAAAAACCTTACACATTACTCTGATTAATTGACGGTGCAGGAGGAGATTCATTGATTACTCTCTCGAATCGAAGTAGATACCAGACAACTACAGACCAGCTGTTAGCTTACTCAAATATCACGCACGAGTTAATAATTAATGTTTGGCACATATCGAACCCTTCTAGCACTTATGGTTGTTGCATTACATCTTGGTGGTATACCTATAATTGGAGCATACGCAGTATTCGGCTTTTACTCTCTCAGCGGATACTTGATGACTCTCATCATGCAAACTAATTATGGCTACACCTTGTCGGGCGTATCTAAATACGCAGCAAATCGATTTTTAAGAATCTATCCAACTTATTGGGTTTCTATAGCTTTTTCCGCAGCATTAGTGCTCTATTTGGGAGAGCAGTTTTCTTCTGATTATCATAGTTCAATATATTTCCCTCAAAACATTTCGGAATCTATTAAAAATATATTTTTATTCTTCCCGTTTCGGGAATCGCCTCGTTTAACTCCACCCGCTTGGGCGCTTACTGTCGAGATTTTCTTTTATATTTTAATTGGTCTCGGAATTTCAAGAAATAAGAAAATAGTTCTGGTCTGGCTTTTAGTCAGCGTAATATATCATCTTGCAGCAATACGTCTTAATTTTGGTTGGGAATCTAGATACTTTACATTTTTTGCCGCTTCATTACCTTTTTCTACCGGAGCGTTTATCTATCACTACAAAGACAAACTCCTAGAGCATGTTAGCCAGGTGAAGGGAAGAGCTGGAGACCTTTTACCATTTATCATTGTTTTTTTTATATTACTAAATTGGTTAGTTGGCCATTTAACCGGAAAGTCTGAAGGTCTATTTTTTTACAGTAATTACATTTTATGTGCTCTTATGGTACTTGTTCTTTCAGAGCGAAGATCTTTACCGTATATATCCAAAAAATTTGATAAATGGATGGGGGATTTCAGCTATCCAATGTATCTTATTCATTATCAAGTCGGCATGATTGTTATTGTATTTTCAGACATGATTGGGCTAACATACAAACGACCGGATATCACACTAATGCTCATCTCAATACCTTTTATATTCCTTTTGTCCTATGTATTTACAGTGATAATTGAAAAACCAATTGAATTAATACGGACAAAAGTAAGAAAAAGCTTACAATCTCATACACTTGAATAACTAAAACCGTAAGCGTTCACCAGCACCTCATCTTTGCCCATTCTGGCCTACTTGAATAACACCAGTATGCTACGCAGTCCCAGGTAAGCGCAGACTCCGAATGAACAAATATAAGGCACGGGTAAACGCTTACAAGACTGTGGTTGCCGTAAAATCGGTGTTTCGGTGAACGGTTACACTAAAATCATCAAGTTTTTTTGCTATCGTAAAAATCTCACCACTTTTGTCTGCCGATGATGCGGCCAAATGATCTAAAAAACAAAAGCAGCAAATTTAGAACAAGTTGATTTTTATCGGCAACTAGAGACAATTCTGTTTCTCTTCAAGTGTCCACTCTCCCCTGCCACCTCATCTTTACAAAAAATTTACAAAAACAGGGGTTACTCGACATAATTCCTTAACAATCACATCTTACCTTACAGCTAACGAAGCAAGAAAAACAATAATGGTTGCAACTGTTCAGCAGCACTCCATCCGGAGTCCGAGTTTTTCGTAGAAGATGGCATCTGTATTGCTAGTATGACTATGTTTATTAAATATAGCATTCTACAGGCACGTGCGTAACACTTAACCAGTTGAAAGGAGTGAAATAATGAAGAAACTCAAAACAGCAGCCTTGTTGATCGGCTTTGCCCTGGTAACTTCACCGGCCTGGGCCTCTGATTATGGCAGTTACTCGATGGATCAGCTGCATGAGATGCGCGGTAGCATGCAGGATGCATCCGAGCAGGACCGCAACGCTTATCGCAACGAATGGCAAAACAGGATGCGTGAATTGCCTCCTGAAGACCGTGATCAGTACCAGAATCGTTCCCGGAAGCGTTCCGAAGAAGCCACAGGTGATGGAAGCGGACAAGGGAAAGGTAAGCAGAAGAGACACGGTAAAGGCCAGAAAAAAGGCAATGCCTATGGGTATGGACACGGCAAATCCCAGGGATCAGCCGACAGTTATGGTAGCGGCATGGGCAAAGGCTCAGGTCATGGCGGTGGACATGGCGGCGGCGGTGGTGGCCGTGGCCACTAATTACTGCAACTTATGAAAATCTCTCATCAGAGACAAAGAGTTCACATAAAAATTTTCGTGTCTCGATGGCTCTGTGAGAGGTTTTTTCATGCATCGCTGTTGATTTGTATCCGCATCACCCACGAAGCGCTTTCGGGGAGAAAAGATTTTTCTCCATGTGTTGAATCTCACCAATGCCCGAGATGACGATTTCAGGATCAGGTCTCAGTTCATCTCCAGGCAACTTGTCCTCATATTCCAAATGAGTCAAAATATGTTTCATGCAATTAATTCTTGCCCTTTTCTTACTGTCCGACCTGATAATTGTCCAAGGTGAAATGGTACGGTTGGACTCATTGAGCATCTGAAATTTCTTTACGCTGTACTGGTCCCAATACTTCTGAGCCAGATTGTCCACCGGAGAAAGTTTGTACTGTTTGAGAGGATCGGTTTTTCGTGAATCAAACCGTTTCGCCTGCTCCTCCTTGGATACGGAAAAATAGAACTTGAACAGTTTGACGCCGTCCTTGACCAACATTTCCTCAAAGAGAGGCACATCCTTGAGAAAACGTTTGTGTTGTTCATCGGTGCAGAAGCCCATGACCGGTTCCACCATGGCCCGGTTGTACCAGGAACGGTCAAAGAGCACCAGTTCACTTGCTGCAGGCAGATGGGGAACATAACGCTGAAAATACCACTGGGTCACCTCCTTATCGCTCGGCTTGTCCAGGGCGACCACCTTGGTCAGACGGGGATTTAAAAAGGCGGTGATACGCTTGATGGTCCCTCCCTTGCCGGCAGCATCACGACCTTCAAATATTGCCAGAATCCGCGTCCCGCTCGCTCGCATGTGCTTTTGCAGTTTCATCAGTTCGATCTGCATGCGTTTCAGCTCGATTTCATATTCAAGATGGGCCTTCTTAATCCATACAGAGCAATTATTTTTCCCCACCTTGGCATCTTTATATTTCAAGGCAGTGCCCTCAAGGAGTTTTACATTAATTGGGCAGGCCTCGGCCTTACCTTTTACCTTATTTTTGCCGTTGCCTGTTTTGGTTTTGCTTTTTATCTTTGTTTTGCCATTAGCCATTTTTTGATGCTCCTTTATTGTGGACCAAAGGGTTCTATCGTCAATAAATTCACGTTTACACCTCAATTCCGCGAACTTATTTTGCAAGGACCCTGATTTGAAGAAAAGTCAGGTTAGCCTACGAAACTGCCAAGCTTGATGCGCTGGGCATCCATAGATTCCTTTTCTCGGGATCCCGAGATAACAATATTGGCATCGGGGACAAAATCGATGTCGTTACTCTCCCGTTCGTAGGGAACCGCATTGAGGATGACCTTCATTGCGTTAAGCCTTGCCAGATGTTTGTTGTTTGAGCGGATAATTGTCCAGGGGGCAATGTTGGTATGGGTTTTTTTCAGCATTTCATACTTCTGATTGGTAAAATCGTCCCAGCGATCCTGGGCCTGGACATCAATTTCCGACAATTTCCATTGCCGTAGAGGGTCTGTCTTGCGCCGATCAAATCTCTTGGCCTGTTCTTCCTTGGTTACGGAAAAATAAAGCTTGACCAGAATAGTACCCTGCCGGACCAGATCTTTTTCAAAACCAATCACTCCCCGCATGAAATTCCTGTACTCTTCAGGGGTGCAGAATCCGAAGACGCGTTCGACAACGGCCCGGTTATACCAGCTCCGATCAAAGAGAACCACTTCACCGCCGCGTGGCAGCTGAGCAATGTACTTCTGAAAAAACCACTGGGTTTTCTCATGTTCGGTTGGTTTGGCCATGGCGACAATCCGATAATGCTTTTCGTTCATGTACCTGACAACCCGTCGAATGGTACCGCCTTTTCCTGCGGCATCCCGGCCTTCAAAAAGAATAACCATCCGACGTTTTTTGTTTTCCAGACATTTCTGCATTTTGATCAGCTCAGCCTGAAACGGTTTAAGCTGCTCTTCCCGAAAGTAGCGACGGATTGCCTTTTTCTGAAATTTGTTGAGTCTCGGCGCCCCCTTCCGTAACGCTTTGACCTCTTTGAAGAGGCTTTTCAATTTAACTTCCTTTTTTTGAAAAACGACAGTTTCGGGATTGTTCGATTTCTCGATCAGGGTTTTCTTGGCCTTGATATCCTGCACTTTCTTTGCAACTTTTTTATTATTCATCTTTTTATCGACTTTTTCGTCAGGGGTCTTCTTTTTATCTTTTCCACTGGAAGTGAGGACAGAAACCGCCCCCTGCTTTTTTTCGTTTTCAACAGAAAGGGCCTTGGTGTTGGAACTGCTGAGTTTTTTTCCCGTCATGATTTCTTCTCTCCTGATAATGTCACGGTTGGTGCTCTGAACCATTGAAAAGGACCTGCTCGGCTACCTGATCTCACAAAAAGAACCTCAGATAATGTCCCTTAAAATGGCTCCAATGTCAACACGGAAAAAGCACAGTAAAAACACGTAGTCAATTATCGTGTTTTTGAGTAAAAGGAAAACAGAAGAAAAAATCTACTTCGGAAAATGATTCATCAGATAGGTTCGAAGGCTGATTTTCTTTTTATTAATTCCGAGTTTTTTCCGCAGATTGTTGCGATAAGTCTCCACCGTGCGAAAGGCAATATTAAGCATTTCAGAAATGTCCTTGCTTGTTTTTCCCTGGCGGACAAGGTCGGCAATCATCGTCTCCCGTGGTGAGAGGCCCAAGACGATCTCCCTGGCCCTGGGAGAAAAAGAACGGGTAATGGAATCGATATGGGCGGCAATGATATTGACAGTCTCGGTCTGCTTTTCACTGACTGCTGAATGTCGAAGTTGATCAAGATAGGGGTTAATCAACTCTTTCACCTTAACCGATATCTGCTCCTCAATGCTTTCCCTCGTCCTTGAGTGTTGGTCAAGCATGACCTTGAGGGCGATATTTGCCTCTTCGGTTTCGCGTTTTTTCTTCTCCAGTTCCTGTACTGCCTTTTTGAGACCGGTAACATCATTGCCGAGAACAAGCGTCTCAAAAAATCCGTCCTTTTCACAAAACCGCTTCACCGAACTCCAGGAAATATCACGCAGGGCCCCTTCCTTTGTCTTGAGCCTGACCTCGCACCCCCGCACATCATCCTCCTGGAATTTTTTCAGCATTTCCCTGGTCGAACGATTCGTTTTTCCGAAATAAAAATAATCCTGCCAATTCTTTCCGAGGAGCTCTGCTGCGCTGTAGCCGGTAAGCGCCTCTCCGGCCGAGTTGATAAAATCGATTGCGCCGTCCTCGGTTATACTGCAAATAATTGAGGGCGTTTTATCAATAATCTTTTTGGAAAAATCACGTTCCGCCTGCAAATTGGCTTCGTACTGTTTCTGACGGCTAATATCCAGCGCGATCAAGCCAAAACCTATCTTGTTGTTTTCCTGGTTACGAATGCAGAAGATGGTGGTAGCCAGATAATGGACGGCCCGGTCTCTCTTCAGTTGCAGGATAAACTCGTGGCGTCCCTTCCTGTTGGCGATAGCCACTGCTTCTTCAAACTGTGCCAAATTGCCAGCTTCCCTGTGCAGCATTGCCGCCTTGATATCTCTAATATTGTCGGCTGAAAAACCGTACAACTCTTCCGCCGCCTGATTGTAATGAAGAATGCGCAGATCAGGATCCATGATGATCATGGCGATATCTCCGGCAGACTGAAGCATGTTGTCCAGAATAACGGCCTCATCCGCCTTTTTCCTCACCTCTTTGAGCTGTCTGGCCTGCTGGCGGATAACGTCCTTGAGATGATCGGCATAGCTTGTGCGCAAGCCCTTGATCATGTCGGTTTCCGTGACAATACCGACATAGCGACCACTGCTGTTGGTGACAACCAGACGGCGCAGTCCTTTGCCGAGCAGAATCTTTGCAGCCTTGTGACTGGAAACATCGGCGAAAATCGTCTGCACCGGCCGGCTCATGACTTCATGCAGCTGGATTGTTTCCAAGGTTTTCTGCAAGCGGATCAGACGCAGGAGATCTCGTTCCGTAACAATCCCCCTGGGGTAGCCGTCCTCCTCAATCACCAGCGAACTGATTTTGCGATCGTTCATCAATTTCATCGCAACAAAGGCGGAGGAATCCGGTTTCAAGGTGACAACATCGCGAATCATGACCTGGTCGACACTTTTGAACTCCATAAAGTATTCCAGGCCCAGGTGGGAAAGAAAATCGGTGCCCGTAACGATACCGGCAAGATGGCCCCCATGATCAGTGACCACAAGGTGTCGGATGCGATGAGTCAGAAGCAGTTGATACGCCTCCCGGTAGTCCATGTCAAAGGGGGCGGTAAACGGGGGGCTGCTCATGACACGGTGAATAGGCCAGGAATAATTAATCTCCCCGCCAACCCGGATTTGAATCAGAGCCCGCTCGG
Source organism: Thermodesulfobacteriota bacterium (assembly GCA_034723545.1). Classification (GTDB taxonomy): domain Bacteria; phylum Desulfobacterota; class Desulfobulbia; order Desulfobulbales; family SURF-16; genus JAGHCC01. The sequence goes on from JAYEPA010000050.1 coordinate 16,924, forward strand.
TAAAAATCCCCAATGGATTTTTATTTTCGGCGACCACCAGCGCGCTGATTTTTCGCTCTGCCATGATGCCCAGGGCGTGGCTTACGGATTTGTCCTGCGCAACAGTAATGACCGGCGCTGTCATCACATCCTGAAGTATGCCCATCCTTTCACCTTGTGCAGCAGATGTCTCTATTCAATGTAACTATTCAGCAAGGCAACCGGGGGTAAAGATCCCGGCGTTTATTATAAAAGTAACAAAAGAATTATACGTCATTCCGGCATGTCCTTAGCCGGAATCCAGAAACTAGCCACACAGTCCACCCTGAATTCCGGCTAAGGACATGCCGGAATGACGTATACGAAGTTTTGTGTCTATTTTACTGTTTTTACGGTATCTATGCATAGTGCCCAAAATCTTGTTACTTAGAAGCTGCACCTCATCCTCGCTCATTTAGGCCTGCTTGAGTAGCACAAGTACGCTTCGCAGACCTAAATAAACGAATCTAAGGCACATCTGAACAGTTACGGAACTGTGGTTAGGCCAATTTGGCAACCTACCTGAATAGTTACTATC
>JAYEPA010000051.1:0-4800 GCA_034723545.1 Thermodesulfobacteriota bacterium
GCATGTTTTTAGCCGGAATCCAGGATGGAGTGCGTGGGTAGTTTCTGGATTCCGGCTAAAAACATGCCGGAATGACGATATAATTTCTTTTGTTACTTTTAAAATAAATGCCGGAATCTTCACCCCGGTTACTTTGCTGAATAATTACTCCGAATCAGCCGGCGCTGAAAGGCAGAGAGGAGTGGTGCAGGTTGATTTTCAGTTTGCCATCCGAACCTTTCAGGTAGCCGAAGGTGTATTCGACTTTGACCTCTTCTCCATTCACCTGGGTAAAGAAATAATTTCCCATGGCGACGGCGTAATTGCCGTGGATATATGTGGCAACATTCTCAAAACGGACATTTGTCCAGGGATGCAGGGCAAACCCTCCATCTTCCGGAAAATTGTCGTTTCCGCTGACAAAGTAGGACAGGGCCGACTCTTTAGTCAGGCGGAACTGCTTGTCAGCTGCTTTCGTGGGTTTAAAGAGCACTGGTCCGGCTTCAAAGGCGTAGAGGGTGTCGATGTGGTTTTCAGCGGCTTTTGTGTAATCACCTTTATCGGTGTACTCTTTGCCGATAGCCACGATCCCGTCACCCCAGACCTGCTGTGCCTGGCTGATTTCCTCGGCGCTGATACTGTTTTCCGTCTGTCCCATTTTAGTTTCTCCTTGTTTGTAAAAATGATTTGGTTATGTTTTTTTGAACGTCGAACATCGAACGTTCAACATCGAATGATGAATTAATGAACATTTGATTAGATTCCTTCCTTATTCGATGTTCAATGTTCAACGTTGGACGTTCGTTTTATTCCCGCCATTCCAACACATTCGGAACCTACAGCACCCAAACGTGATTTACAATACCAACCATCATGAAAACCTGTCAAGCTTTACAGTTCAAGGGTTTTCGATACGGTTCTCCGTTGCGTCGGCCCAGCTCCCCAGGCGAGTTGGACGCTGAGTGCTGGTGCTGAGCATTTCGTAAAAGACAGCCCCGGGAATTTCCCTGGCTCCCATCCTGATTAAATGATCTGTTTTCATCTGGCAGTCGATAAAATCAAAAGTCCACTCCTTCAATCTTTCAACGAGGGCGGCAATGGCGATTTTTGAACTGTTTGAGACCCGGCAGAACATGGATTCGCCAAAGAAGACTCCGCCAAGGGAGACACCGTACAGGCCGCCGACCAGTTTGTTGTCCAGCCAGCATTCAACCGAGTGGGCATACCCCTGTTCATGCAGGTGGGAGTAAGCCTCAATCATCTCCGGCACGATCCAGGTCTCCGGTCGAATCGTTGCGCAGGCCTCAATCACCTTGTCAAAGCAATGATCAAAGGTGACGCGGAATGTTTTTTTGCGAATTTCACGGCCAAGGCGTCTGGAGATATGAAAATCATCAAGTCTGAGAATAAGTCTGGGATCCGGGGCCCACCACAGAATCGGATCGCCTTCGGAATACCAGGGGAAAATGCCCGCCTGGTAAGCCAGCAGAATACGGGCTTCGGAGAGATCACCGCCCACGGCCAGTAGTCCGTCAGCCCTGGACAGGCCGGCGGGCGGGAAAACAAGATGATGAGAAAGTTGAAAGACCGGCATAATTAGTCCGGCTCCTTTTCTTGACAAGAAATTATATTCAAGATACATTCGAAATTATGGAATATCGAAGATGCCCATTCTGTAAAGAAGAAATTTACAGCAACGCCTTGGTTTGCCGCTTTTGTAAACGCGATTTGCCGCCATTTGAGCATGTCGAAAAAAGAAGAACAAACAGTCTGGCCTGGGTGCCGGCGGTGGCCGCCACCGCATTTATTGTTGCCGGAGCGGCGTTTTTGACCAACGAGTTTCTCAAGGAACGGCGTTCCTGGCTTGACAGGCAATAGCACGATTCCCATCCATCCTTCTTTTCCATCTCTTTTGTGATTATCAACGAAATTCAGCCACAATTAGGCACGGTGCTGTAGGAGCCCGGCCCTCCGGGCGATAAAGGGTAAATCTTTTGCTCTGATCCCCTTATCGCTCACAGGGGTGAGATCCTACGTGTTAAGCTATTCGTTCTCCTCCTCACGTTTTTCGGTAGCTATTACATATGAGGCTGAAAATTAGTGGTGATCACTATCTCTTTTGTGCCGCCAGCACAATAAATCCGGCCCCCTTTTCAACTCCCTGGCGGGATAATTCCACTGTTTTGACCTTGTCAGGAGGTTGATACAGGCTGGAACGGATCTCCACGGTCCTGAGTCCTGCCTCGGTCAGCCATTTCTGAACTTCATCAATTTCGTAAAAGCGGGCATATCGATAAAAGGGATGATTCTTCTTTTTTTTCAAATTCAGCTCTTGCCCCCAGGGGCCGGAGCCGGGCACCATTCCCAGGATCAGGTGGCCTTTGTCCCGTAAACAGCGATTGATTTCAGCAAAGACCCGGCAGGGGTTATTCAAAAAACAGAGAGTGAAAAGCAGATAAACCGTTGCCACGCTCTGATCCTGCAGGGGCAGATTCTCACCCACGGCCTGACAGGCATGAACCCCGCGTTTTTGGGCCAGTTTCAGTGGCGCCAGGGCCGGATCCACACCAAAAGCAATTTCAAGTCGTTCGGCAAAACGGCCCGGGCCAACGCCGATTTCCAGCCGGGGCTCAAAGGTTCTGGTTGCCAGCCCGTTAATGGCGGCCAACTCAATATCAAAAAGAAGGCTCTTTTCAAACCACTGGTCATATTCATCAGCCCGGTCATGGTAAACAGCTGAGGTTTGGCGCCATGTTGGTTGTGACGGCATGGTTACATTCCCAGGAGTTTTTCCACCCGCCGGGTCAGGGGCGGATGACTGTAATGAAAGGCAACGTACCAGGGATGAGGATGGAGATTGGCCAGATTATCCCGGCCCAGCCGGATCAGGGCCCGGGCCAGGGCTTTGGGCGTCCCGGTCAGTTGAACGGCAAAATCGTCGGCCTCCCATTCGTGGCGTCTGGAAGACCAGGTGGACAGCGGTTTGAAAGGAAAGGCAAGAAGGGAGCCGAGAAAACCGGTCAGCAGCAGCTTGCTCCACAGGGTTGCCTGATCCAGCCCGAACAGATCGACAAGAAGATCTCCCTGGACCAGCCACCAGGCCGCATAAATTCCCACGAAAGAGATGAGTTCCATGACCATCAGTTTTTTGACGATATGCTTTTTTTTCCAGTGGCCGGCCTCATGGGCCAGGATGGCCAGGGTCTCGTCGTCATGGGAATTTTCAAGCAGGGTGTCAAAGAGGACGATTCGCTTTGTCCTGCCGATGCCGCTGAAATAGGCGTTGCCGTGACGGCTGCGCCGGGAACCGTCCATGGTAAAGACTCTGGAGACGGACAGCCCCGCCTTTTCCATTAAATCTTTAATCTTCTTCTCCAGCTTTTTATCCTCAATGGGCGTAAATTTGTTAAACAGGGGCTCAATGACATAGGGTGAGACGTAGAGAGTAAAGAGCTTGAAGCACAGAAGAAAAAGCCAGACAATGAACCACCAGGAGGAGGGGAAAGCGTTTATCAGCCAGAAGACGCCTGCGAGCAGGAGGCCCATGAGAATGGAGCTGAGTGAAAACTCCTTCACAAAATCCGCGCACCAGAGACCCATGGTCTGGGTATTGAAACCGAATTTTTCCTCAACGTGAAACGTATTGTAGAGGCTGAAGGGAGTGTGTATGATGAGGCTGATCCAGGCAAGAAAAAGATAAAACAGGATGCCCGACAGCACAGGCGACCAGTTGTTGCCTGCAATCCAGTTGTTATAGCTGTTGAGCAGGCCGCCGAAAATAAAAAACAGGGTCACTGCGATATCCACGCCTGAACCGATAAAATCCACCTTCCCATGGGCCAGGGTGTAGTCCCGCATTTTTTGCAGGGTCGGTTGATCCACCCAGCTTTCAAAACCCCGGGGGACATAATGACCGTAGACGGCCAGATGTCGCAGGTTGACAGCAGAGATAATATTTTGCGTTCCCTTGACGGCTAGGTAGATGATCAGGATGAGTGTGAGTTGGGAGGACATGAATAGACGCTTATTTTTTGTTGATCTTGAAGTGTGTTTTTTTATCAAACTGGTACTGAAGGCTCAGGGCGGATGGGATAAGCCTTACACCTTACGCCATAAGCCAGCAAAACACTCTTTACCATTTTTAATGTTGAATGAAAACCGAAATGAAAGAATTGCCGCGACGGCCTCTATCACATTTTAGTAAGTCCCTGCTGAATCCGGATGAATTCACCCTGACCTTTGAACTGGTGCCGAGTCGGGGGGGGCGGGGCTGGAAGCATGACCGTATCCTGGAGATGGCCCGGTTGATGGCTGATGACGGCCGTATCCGGGCGGTCAGCATCACCGATAATGCCGGTGGTCATCCTGCCCTTTCCCCGGAGGTTTTCGGCCTTGATATCCTGGAAATGGGGCTTGATGTGATCAATCATTTTTCCTGTAAGGACAAGAATCGGAACCAGATGGAAAGCCTGCTGTTTGGTTGGGACAGGGCAGGGTTGACCAGCCTGCTGGTCATTAGCGGTGATTATCCGAAAAGGGGCTATTGCGGTCATCCGAAACCTGTTTTTGATCTGGATTCGGTCCAGGTTGTCGAAATGCTGAACCACATGAATCAGGGCAATTTCGAGGGCAGAGAGATTTCGGCCACCTCTTTTTTCAAGGGCGTCGCGATCTCGCCTTTTAAGTACACCGAGGCGGAACAGATGATGCAATATTTCAAGCTGCATCGAAAAGTGGCGGCCGGAGCTGATTTTGCGATTACCCAGGTTGGTTTTGATGTGCGCAAGTTCCAGGAACTTCTGTTTTTTATGGAGCAAAACA
>JAYEPA010000052.1:0-4759 GCA_034723545.1 Thermodesulfobacteriota bacterium
TTACAGGCAGGGTTTACCATGGCAACAATAAGCCGCCATATCCTCTGCCGGCTGAAAAGACCAAAAGCACTATCAAGTCGGACTCCTCCAAGGACGGGGGCGGTTCCAACGAGTTCAGGTTCGAGGATAAAAAGGGGGAGGAGGAGGTCTTTCTGCATGGTCAGAAAGATTGGACCATTGCTATAGAGAACGACAAGAATCAGACGGTGGGTCATGATGAAACCCTTGCCGTGGGCAACAACCGGGACAAGACAGTCGGCAATGACCAGAGTGAGGCAATCGGTAATAACAAAAGCATTAAGGTGGGCACAAATCACAGCGAACAGATCGGTTCCAACAAGACCATGACAATCGGTGCCAACCATACCGAGACAATCGGCGCCAATATGAAGCTTACTGTTGGTAAAAATCAGACCGAGACCATTGCGATTAATTGTGCCGAGACCATTGGCGCGGCAAAGGAATTGACCATCGGCGCGGCATACCAGGTAACGGTGGGCGCGGCTATGAATGAGACGGTTGGTGCGGCCAAGGCAGAGGAAATCGGTGCTTCCAAATCGGTGCTGGTCGGCAAGGATTTGACCGAAAAGGTCGCCAAGACCTATTCCCACAAGGCCAAAAAAATTATTCTTGAGGCAGAGGACGAGATCACCATTAAAACCGGTAAGGCTGTAATAAATATGAAAAAAAGCGGCGACATCAGCATTAAAGGTAAACAAATTACCGTTAAGGGTTCCGGCAATATTGTCATTAAGGGCAAGAAAATTTTGGAGAATTAACCATGAAACGTTTCTTGGCGGAAAATATTCGGGAACTGAAACCGGCCGGGCGGATCGAAGGCGTGCGGGTCGGGACAATAGCTGAAATTACCGATGGGCAACCTCTTGTTGATTTTTCCGGTAACATTCAAGGACCAATACCGGCAAGATATACACGCTCGATTCAATTGCAACTCCTGCAGCAGGCCGCTTCCTCGCAACAGGAAGTCCTTCTTGTTTTTGAAAATAATGACCCGAAACGCCCCATCATCATCGATACACTTCATTCTCTCATTGATGAAATTACCGAATCACCACCAATGGAACTGCAGGCGAATGAGTCCGAGGACGTGACGGTTGACGGGAAGCGTATCACCTTTGATGCCAAAGAACAGGTTGAACTGCGCTGCGGCAAGGCCAGTATTATTCTCACCCGGGCGGGAAAGATTATTATCCGGGGAGCGTATCTGCTGAACCGCTCTTCCGGGGTCAACCGGATTAAGGGAGGGTCGGTGCAGATTAATTGATTTGTGAACTAACATCCATGAACTGCGGTCACAACGAAACATGAAATGTCACAGAGGCAAAGAGTTCATAGGGGATTTTCTCTGTGTCTCTGCGAGCTCTGTGAGAGACTTTCATATAAAGTAAATACGATGTGGGTATTAGAAAATCATACTCCGTTTGCGGCAGAAAGATCCTGGGTCCGTGATAAAAATGGAGCAGAGGTATGGCTAGTCGCTGTGCGGGGTACTTTCTCCATTTTTCCCGATGGCACAGTGGAGATCGCGGAGAAGCAAGGCGATGTGTGCATGGCCCCTGAGTACTGTGGCGAACCCGGTAAGTCCAGCCTGCTTTACGAGTCCGATCTGTTCCATACAAAGCCGCAAACCGATGTCATTTTGCATGGCCATGCCTATGCTCCAGGTGGAAAATATGCTACCCAGGTCGATGTTGCGATAAAAGTAGGTAACATATCTAAAAGTTTACGTGTTTTTGGCGATCGCTATTGGGAAAAAGGTTTTCTGGGCATGAAGATGACCAGGCCGAAACCTTTCGGGAAAATGCCTATTGTTTACGAGCGGGCGTTTGGGGGATGGGATCAGAAGTCGGATAATCCCAAGAAACATTCCTGGGAACCTCGAAATCCAATTGGAACCGGATTCGCAGTAGAGGCGAAACATCTGGAGGGGCAAAAGCTGCCTAATGTCGAATATCCGAAAAGTCTCATCTCCTCATGGAAGCAAAGGCCCTCTCCCGCTGGTTTTGGGCCTGTTGCAGGCAATTGGCAGCCTCGCCTGCAATTGGCGGGTACTTACGACAAAAAATGGGAGGAAGAAAGACTGCCACTTCTCCCCGATGATTTCGATGAGCGATATTATCAATGTTCGCCCCCTGACCAGCAGGTGCCCGGATACCTTCATGGCGGAGAATTGGCAGAATTATTTAACCTTACTCCTCATGGTTATCTCAAGTTCCGGCTGCCGATTGTCAAGCTGCATTTCGATACTCATTTTGGCAGTGAATTCATATCCCATACTGCCAATTTACACACGGTCATTATTGAGCCTGACCACCCCAGACTCATCATGGTGTGGCATACGATGTTGCCATGCCATTTTAAAGTATTAAAACTCGAAACAACAACCGTAACAGACAGGGAGATATCAATGCCTTGCTGTCAATAAGAACCCAATGTCATTAGTTTAAGCCACCTTACAATCCCCTCTCCGTGGGGAGAGGGTAAGGGTGAGGGAGAAAAACGGCTTAAGTTAATGACATTGAATAAGAACCGCATCATTTTTATGCAAAATTCCGTATGTATCGTTGGTGTCGGCGCTCTAACGTCGATCGGGCTCAATGCACCTGCTACTGCAGCGGCAGCCCGCGCCGGTATCGCTTATTTCAATGAACACCCTTATATGATAAATCGGGAAGCTGATCCTTATATTTTAGCAATGGTTCCCACACTGGATACAGGAATCATGGGTGTAGATCGTTTTATCCGTCTGGCATTGCCGGCCATGAAAGAAGCCCTGACTCCATTGGCAGAACTCGGTGAAGCGGTAGGGCATATTCAGGCTAAAATCGGTGTGCCGGAAGATCGGCCTGGGTTCCCTCGGGACTTACAGGCCAAGCTTTCTGATGAAGTAAAGAAACTCAGCAGTGAAAGTTATTTGATTAGCGAGACAGAAATAATTGCCAAGGGCCATTCAGCGGGATTGATGGCCCTGGAATCAGGCAGTCAGGAAATAAACAAACGCACCTGTGATTTTTGCCTGCTTGGTGGTGTGGACAGTTATGTCAATCCGGATACCCTGGACTGGCTCGAGGAGAATGAACAGGTCCACATGCCTGCAAATGCCTGGGGATTTATCCCAGGTGAGGCCTCCTCGTTTTGTCTCATCTGTTCTCAGGATACTGCTGATAAGTATAATCTGCCGGTTAAGGCGAGACTAGTTACAATATCCACCGCCCTGGAAGAAAACAGGATCAAGACGGAAACGGTGTGTATCGGCCAGGGCCTTACCCGGGCCGTGAGGAACTGTTTGAAAGAACTGCCGACGGATTGCCGGATTGATTACACGATTTGTGACCAGAACGGTGAAGCCTACCGGGCTGATGAGTTCGGTTTCATGCTTGCAAGATTATCCGAATATTTTGTTGACCCATCCGATTACATGGCGCCGGCGGATTGCTGGGGAGATGTGGGTGCTGCTTCGGGTCCGCTTTTCATCAATTTAATTATCTCTGCCGCCGAAAAAGGCTACGCAAAAGGCCCCCGTACACTTCTGTGGACCAGCTCGGAAGGGGGAGAACGGACTGCGGCCATATTAGAGGCTGACATGAAAGAACGAGGAGCGGCCTGATGGGGGTCACCATTCATGTGAACGGAAAGTCTAATTCCCTGGTGCACAAGGGAAGTATGGGGATTGCAAAATCCACTCTTCCTGATGTCTGTAAAACTCCTTCGCCTGGTGGGCCGGTCCCCATCCCTTATCCTGTGATTGTCTCCATGTCGAGTGACCTCAAGAAGGGGACAAAAACCGTTAAGGTTGACGGGAAGAAAATGGCGGCGATAAAGGGGGCAGAGTTCAGCCGCTGCATGGGTGATGAGCCTGGGACTGCAGGCGGGGTCAAGTCCAGCACCAATATGAAAGAGGCGACTTGGCTGCTGTATTCCTTTGATGTCAAGCTGGACGGAAAAAATGCCTGCCGGTTAACCGATAAGATGATGATGAATCATCAGAATACGGCTTGCTTGGCGGGGATACAGCAGATCCCTGTCATTCCTGGTGGGCTAACGGCAGAACAAAAGGTTGCCTGCGCCATTTATTGCTGTGACAATGCCAAATACAAAAAAAAGAAACACAAACCTTCAAAGACGAAAAGTGGTGCAGAACTGGATTGTATAAGTTTAAGCACCACCAAACATTCATGTGTTCTGCATAGTCTTCGTAAAAAGACAAAAAGCGGAAAATTGACTCAAAAATCAAAGTATAAAGACATAATAGCCTCCCCTTCTAATTTAAAGGTCGGAGGTAAAAAGGTCATACCAGACATCATCATTTACGGAAATTCCATTATTGATTGTAAATTTCCCTGCAAGAAGCCAGCCGCTCCCTTAAAAGGAGAAAAACATAAATCTGATATGTCCAAGAGAGGAACGGATATGCTGACAGATAAGGAAAATTATATATATCCAAAAATAAAAGTAAAAGGACAAAAGGTGAAAAGAGTAAGAGCAATGACACCAAAGGATGCCCAAGCGAAGAAGGGTGATAAATGCAAATGTAGATATAAGGATGTCTAGGCAGCAGAAAGAGATGTTACAAAAGTGCAAATAGAAAAAAAGGTGAAAAATTATGTGGTCAGATGGTCAAAGGGCATCCAAGATAATTCCATTAGATCTTGACTTTGTTGAAGATGGAGTAAGATTGGTTTCTTTAACGTTTGGTGTAACTCTTTACACCGGCGATATTTTTTCAAAAATACCTGAG
>JAYEPA010000053.1:0-4742 GCA_034723545.1 Thermodesulfobacteriota bacterium
ATTAAATCTCAAGGCCATTCCTTCATATCTGCGTCTGCTTTCCCATCCTGTTTTCCCGTCACACTCATTCCGGCATAAAATTTGTATAAGATTAGCCAAGGGTGTCTTAAATAATTAGTGCTTGAACGGAAAGTACCAATCCTAATTGTTAACACGGGTTGCGGGCGATTCTTTGTGGCGAAGATTTGTTAAAAAGCTGTTAGCGCTTAGCTTTTAGCCGTTAACAGCTAATCGCTAAAATCTTCATTTTGGAATCAGAGATTAACATATTAAATAAAGGTTATTTTTAACTTTTCGTTCAAACAATAAGTAGTCTTTATTCCCACAACATTCTTTTTCACTCATTACAGTAATTATAATGCAGACCTGTTGATGAAAACCCATTGTTGCCAGATCATCATCTTCATCCTTTTCCTGATTCTGCCGGGCATCACGTCCACGGCCCGTTCTGCGGATATCGTCGTGGTGCAAAACGCCAGAATCAAACCCTACCAGACTGCCCTGCGTTCCTTTCAAGCCACGATCGCCACAATTCCCGGCAGATACGGAAAAACCATCCAACCTGTTCAGCTCAGCGAAATATATCTGCCTGACATGCACGGCGGCAAGTCCCTTGCCAGGGAAATACTGCGTCGCAGGCCCGACCTGATTCTTGCCATGGGAAAAAAAGCCCTGGCAGCAGTCAAAGATTTCCAGAATATCCCCATTGTTTATCTGCTGACTCCATCGGTGCCGCAATCCTTATCCCGGCAGAGAAATATCACAGGGGTGGAAATGAAGCTGTCTGCCGCGGCCCAACTCAGGGAAGTGCGGAAAAGACTGCCCCAGGTCAAACAAATCGGCATCCTCTATGACCCCCGATACAGCGCTGACTTTATCAGAGAGGCGGAAACTGCTGCAGCGCAACTGGACCTTACACTCATCAGCCGCCGGATCAAGTCATCAAAAGAGGTTCTGGCAGGGCTGAATGATCTTGGCTCTGAAATTGATCTGCTCTGGATGGCGCCCGATCTGACGGTCGCCACTCCGCAAGGAGTGGAGGCCCTCTTTCTCTTTGCCATGGAAAACCGCATTCCGGTCCTGACCTTTGCGGATAAATATCTGAAATCCGGAGCGCTTCTATCCGTGTCTTTTGATATTCAGGCCATGGGAGATGCAGCCGCTATTCTGGCCAAAAAAATCCTCTCTGGTATCAAGGTCCAGGAAATTACACCTGTAATCAGCGAAAAAGTCAAAATTACGATTAATGAAAAAATCGCCGCCCAACTCAAAATAAAGATCAATCCAGAGATAACCCCATGAAACTTAACCAATCACGGAGTAAAATCACCAATCTTTCGAGTAACTCCTTATTCTGTAATCGTTCACAGGTGCCGGAGATCGGAGTCTCACACGTTCGCTTACCTACCGTAAGCAGGGTGGGTGACTATAGCCCCTCTATGTCAGACGCACTGATCACGGTAAGATTCGGTGCCTGTGGACGATTACCATGAATATCCTCCGGATCATCAGACAATGGCCGGCAAGCTTCAGCGGCCGGATCTTTATCTCTCTTTTTTTGACCATGCTGACCCTGGCATTGCTTTTTAATATGCTCTTTATCGACCTGCAAAAACAACTGCTGACCGAACATACCATCAGTGAGGGGAAAGGCCAGGCTGAATTGCTGGCCTATACTGTCAGGCTCGGGGTCTTTGCCGAGAACAAAGAACAACTGCGCCTGCCGGTCGAGGCCATTTTGGCCCAGAAAGATGTTCTCAGGGTCGCCATTTTCAATAATGAAGGCAAGATGCTCTTTGCCCTGGAGCAGCAGGAAAATGATCCGACAGAACCATTGCCGGCCCCGGACATATGTTTAATCCCTCCCCAGCAGAATATTGACTCTACGCAGGTAACAATCCACGAAAATGGCTTCTGTTTCCGAGCGCCGGTGACCACTAAAAATACCACCATGTCCACGGAAGAACTCTTTTTCGAGCCTGAAGATGTAACCTGGGCTGAAGAGATCATCGGTTCCGTGCAAATTGTTATCTCTAAAGACAGGCTGACGAGGGGGATCAAAACGATTCTCACCCGCAATTTTATTTTAGCGGCCATCTTTCTGGCGCTGGCCGCCGTGACCACCTTTATTATTGTCAAACAGGCAACCAGACCCATGGAAGAGCTGCTGATTCGCGTGAAAAAAAAGGCCGGTATAACCGAACAAAGCCAGGATCTTGATTTGCTCAACAAGACATTTACCTCCCTGATTGAAGAACTCCACAACTCTTTCCGGACAATCACGAAACTGAAACTCAATCTTGAAGAAAAGGTAGAGGAGAGGACCGCGCAACTCTCCCAACGCCACATGGAACTGGTGGAGACAAACCAGAAACTGACAAAAACACTGACAGAGCTCAAAGAAGCCCAGTCCCATCTTGTCCAATCCGAAAAAATGGCTTCCCTGGGTCAACTGGTGGCCGGCGTGGCCCACGAGATCAACAATACCACAAATTTCATCACCGGCGCCCTTCCCTCCCTCAAACGGCTCATGGTCGGCCTGGAAACAATTCTCTCTCACTATGAGGACCTTGCGGTCAAACACGGGGAAACTGTCAAGGGTAACACAGAGAAGGATGACCACGATTACAAAAAAATTCTGGCCGATGTGGACATCCTCCTGGACAACATCAGCAAGGGTGCCAGGCGAACCGGCAATATTGTCCGGGAGCTGAGACAATTTTCCCGCCTTGATGAAGAAAGAAAAAAAAGGATGGATATCCATGGCGGCCTGGAAAGCACACTGACCTTTATTTATCCGCAATACCGAAACAGGATCGAAATCATCAAAAATTACGACGAAACCCTTGCTCCGGTCACCTGCATGCCGGGAAAAATCAACCAGGTATTCACGAATCTACTCACCAACTCCATGCAGGCCATTCCCGAAAAAGGACTCGTAACGATCCAAACCAGGCAGGATTACGGCAGGATTCATATCATCATCAAAGACAGCGGCAGCGGCATTGCACCGGAAAACCTGGACAGGATCTTTGATCCTTTTTTCACAACCAAAGAGCCAGGCGTCGGCACTGGTCTGGGCTTGTCTATTTCATACACCATTATCAAGGAGCATCACGGCGAGATTCTGGTCAAGAGTGAAAAGGATAATGGAACGGAATTTGAGATCATTTTGCCGGTGAACGGGTGAAGTATTGTGGAAATGAATTATTTGTCAATAACACTTTATAATTTCAACTAGTTATGGACTAAGAAGCTAACCAAAGGAATCGGTAAAAAAATCCATGTCTCAATCAAAAATTCTTTACGTTGATGACGAAGAAACAAATCTCATTAATTTCAAAATGGCCTTTCAAGATCATTTTGAGATTTTGACAGCTCTTTCCGGCCAGGCAGCTCAGGAACTATTCCTTGAGAATAGCGACATTGCCATCGTTATCGCTGACCAGAAAATGACCGGCATGACCGGGGTCCAGCTCCTCACTCTTCTCCACGATTTAGACCCTGGGCCAGTCCGAATCATCCTCACCGCTTACAGTGATACCCAAGATATTATTGATGCCATTAACCAGGGTCGCATCTACGAATACATCCTCAAACCATGGGAGGAGGAAAATCTCCTGCTTGCCCTGAAAAAAGCGGAAGAACTTTTTCTGCTTGCCGGGGAAAACAGGAGACTCCTCGAGGAACTGCAACAAAAAAACCAGGAGTTAAAGGAAACAAACGAACGTCTGCTGGCCGACATGAAAAAAAGAAAAGAGACGGAAAAGGCTCTTTTTGCCAAACAGGTAGAACTTGCCCATGCCGGGAGACTTGCCGCCCTGGGCGAGATGGCCTCGGGCATGGCCCATGAAATCCATCAACCCCTTACCGTTATCCAGCTTGACGCCGAAAACTTACAACTCTACTTTTCACGCCGAAAACAGAAATCTCTAGAGGCGGAATCCGTTCAAGATATCCTTGCCCAGGTCAAACGGGCCGGAAAAATTATCAACCATGTCCGTGCCTTCTCACGCAGCGACTTCGGCGGCATGCAATGTATTGATCCATTTGTACCGGTGGACCATGCACTCTCTTTTTTCCGGCAACAGTTCCGGGCCAAAAACATTGAGCTCAAAGAAGAAATAAAATATGTGCCGAAAATCAAAACCGATCCCCAGAAATTTGAACAGGTTGTGGTTAACTTTCTCAGTAATGCCGGTTATGCGGTCATGAAGCAGGCCGAAGAAAAATCCGGCAATTACTCAAAACGCGTCATTATTCGTCTTTTCCAGGGGCAAAGACCGGCCTGTTCAGCTAATCAGTTTAACGGGGACCAATGTCTGATCTTCGAGGTCGAAGACAATGGTGTCGGCATGATAAAGCAAATCAAAGAGCGTTGCCTTGAACCTTTTTACACGACAAAGGAGGTGGGTGAAGGGACCGGACTTGGCCTGTCCATTGCCCATGGCATTGCCAGGGAATTGAGAATGAAGCTTGAAATTGAAAGCACGCCGGGCCGGGGCAGTCTGTTCCGGCTGCTCATCCCCCTGAATGGATGTTAAGGGGGAGGTAACTATTCAGCAGATAAGCGTAGACTTCGAAGTAACCGAGGTGAAGAGTCCGGCATTTCTTTTAAAAGTAAGTAAAAAAGACGAACATCGAACGTCCAACATCGAATAAGGATAAAATCTAATCAGATATTCCTTAATTCATCATTCGATGTTGGACGTTCAATGTTCGATGTTCAAAAAACAAACCAG
>JAYEPA010000054.1:0-4738 GCA_034723545.1 Thermodesulfobacteriota bacterium
TCCTCAGAATGGGTTGATGGTAAAAATTATGATCTCAATAAGATAAATTCTCCGTAACTATTCAGGAGCACCCCATCTTGTCCCATTTTGGCCTTCTCGAATAGCACAAGTATGCTTCGAAGTCCCAGGTAAGCGAGGAACGAGACTCCGAATGAACCAATATGGGGCACTTCTAAACAGTTACAGAACTGTGGTTGGGGCAATTTGGTGGCCCACCTGAATAGTTACAATTCTCCTGCAAAAAGAACAAGAAGAATTCTTTTTATACTGCCAAGTGTTCATACGTGATGCTGCCGGTTTATGTTTCCCGGTTGCTTAATATTGGTTTTGACGAAGTTCCTTAAGGTCATGATAATAGGCGAGTGGTAAAATAAATTTGGCGCCGACCACTAGCCCAAGTCCCAGTAAGACTGTACCCATGATCGGAATCGAGGTAAGCCGATTCGCATAGAAGGAAGTCAGCAACAAAGTCCCCCATAAAAAAAACTGCCCGAGTAAAAGCTGTACATTCTGAGAAAGAGCATAAATCACCCAGAAATTATCCGACAGAACAGAACGGCTCCCGTTTCGGAGTGAAATCTCAATAATCTTGAACCAGGTTCGTCCTTCGAGAATCTGGGCCGAGCCATCAAAAACATGGTGTAAAAAATAGAGAAGGACCAGGAGATAGTTACACCAGGAAAAATCGTAAAAAAGCCATTTAAAGACCGGCGGAAAACAGCAAAAAAGAAAAACCCCACCCAAAGCCTGACCGCAGCCAACCCCGATCTGGGCCTTAATGAGGCGCGGCACCTGAAGCGCCGAAGAGAGTGACGATTCAAGATGATCGATAAAGCCGGATGTATAATTACTGCTGATTACCGAAATACCTGGATAGGTAAATTTGACCGCAACCCCGAGCATTGCCGCCACCTTAAGCTCACTTTCAGCCATCGTAAACATGGTGTAGAGGACTACGCCCTCCATCATATTTTTACCGACAGTATAAAGAATATTGCCAAGTTCACCAAAACGATACAGAGGTGCCTGAACAAAAGCCTGAACATAAAGTCTTATTTTCCCGGCCAGTTTCGGCACCCGGTACTTTCGACCCAATTTTCCAGCTTTATCTGTCATCAAAATAAGGAAGAGACCGACAACCGTAGATCACGAAACCATGAACGATCCACGGTCGTCGGTCAGACTCTGAAGAGTGCCTGAAGTTACAATTAGATATTCAATTACTCAGACTTAATTTTTTGCATCAACCGTATGGTCTCAGCAGCTGCATCCTCAGGTGACAGAGCAGTATCGGAGATGCCGGAAATAACCCTGACGATTTCATGATCGACCTTCTTCTCCTGCCAGACCTTACCCTTTGGGGTAGCGATATAGACTGAAAAATTATGATGACCGCTGCCGGGCCGTTCACCAATTATATTGATGAGTGTTGCCGCCTTGGCCGGATCGCCTTTGGCAAATAGCACATTACCGATCGCATAACCTGCCCTGACCCGGCCACTGGTAACAACGATATTTTTCTCAGAAACGGTCAAACCGGCGGCTTTAAGATCTTTGGTCAGGGTGGAAAGATAGGGCAACAAATGCCCTTCATCCATAAGCGCTTTTGCATTAAGACCATCGGAAATGACGATCTGAACATCTGGATTGTTGCCATTCCAGGAGGCGCGAAGTTTCTCCAGAGTCGCCACCGCAGCTTCACTCAACACTTCGCCACTGGCTGGTGCTGCGATGAAATCTTCTCGATCCTTCGATTTTGTGGCAATCTCAACAGTGTTGGGGATGGTTTTCACAAATTCCGGAGTAAACTCAGCCCACAGAGAAATCTTGGCATCATCATAAAGAGCATGGATTCGCTTATTCAGTTCAGGTTCGATATCGGAAATTTTCTCTCCGTGTCCCAGGGCCAGATCAACCCCGCGGCCGACAACCTCTTTTATTTTCGTGTTTCCTTCGGCATAAATCTCCTCTTTGGAGCGTTTGTCGCCTTTGGCAAGAAGGTATTGATAATAGACCCAGATCGGATCACCTGCATGTTCCGTAAATTTGCCTGCCTCATCAATGATTTGTATCCGTTTAAAAAAGTCCCACATGGCATCATTGACCTTGAAACCAAATTCCTCTCGCAAGCGGACATGATCCTGAAAACTGGTGGTCAGGTAACTGAGCATGGGATCATTACGGGTAGGCAGGGCCATCAGATAAGCCGGGTTGGCCGGCGCAATTTGATTCTGGCACCACTCAAGGTCATCAAGGCTCACGGTCATATGCAGGGTCGAACAGATATCAAGTCCGTGGACAAGCCCATGCAGCTTACCCATGACAATATCTTCGAGACAGCAGCGCACCAGTTGTTCACGGGAAGTAAAGACTTCAGGGCCGATGAAACCGGCGACATCGTTAACATGCATCCAGGCGCCTTTGGGCTGAACCTTTTCCAGCTCCTGCTCAATAGCCCGGGAAAGGCCGTATTTTCGCGACTCATGCACTACCATATCAAAACCGTTACCGGCACCGTTGGTAAAATCGGCTCCCTGACCGGTTTCAAAGTAAAGACCGTAAAGCTGACCTTTACGGGACCTGGCATTTTCCAGCAACGATTCATTGCTGACCCCAAAAGTAGTATTGGCCTGATCAGTACCAGCCACACTCTGAAAGAAGAGTGCCGTTGATCCAGGATATTTCTTTTCGACCTTATCCTGGACATCAATATGGGCCAGAACACACCAGGGCATTGTCTTTTCAAGCTTAAAAGTCTTCAGAATATCAGACAGCGCATTTTCGACGGAGTGAACACTCTCAACACTGCTGTCAACCGGGTTATTACCAAGTAAGAGATCGCCGGTGGCAAAAGAAAAGGCGTTAAAGACCTGCCACTGGATATCATCGCGATTATCAGTCGGAGAGTTGGGCTGAACCCGGGCTGCGAGATACCCTTTAGCGCCCAGGTTGGTACCGGGCAGGGTATTAAAAATCTTCTGACCCACCTTTGTCAATTCAGCATTGCTCATCAGCTTTGGGACACATGCGATCACATCGCTGTTCAAGCCAAACATGATTCCCTTGATATCGGCCTCACTCCTGGTCAGGATAAACTCCTTGAGTTCACCCATGGTCATCTTTTTGACCTTTTCATATTGCTCCTGGTCAGTTGTCTTCCAGATCAATTTCTGCAGCTCATCGACAAAAAGAGGATGCTCGTGGATATCTTTAATTGTAGTGTTGGCCAACAGCTTACGGGCATACTCCCTGGTCGTATCGTCATCGGCTGCAACCTTAATCGTAGCGTCCCCTTCCTTGAAAGCGTTGGCTGCTCCAATGACTTGCTGGTAAAGGGTCTGGTCAAACTCGCCTTTTATCCGATTGACATAGGCAAATACATCTTCGTCACTTTTGATATCTTTAATAGTCACCGCCCCAGCCAAAGAGGCTAAAGAAACTATCACAAAAACGATCAGGACAGAGATCCCCAAGGTTTTCTTTACAGCAAGATTGCGGTGCATGTGCTCTCTACACTTCATAAGCCGTACCTCCCTTTTGATCTAAATTACTCCATAGAGACCTTCCGAAAAAAGTTCTCTCAAACGTTGATGGTATTCAAGATGCCCTAAAATGAAAAACTCACGTTAACGCCACCATAAACATAGGTGTCATCGTTACCGTATGAATTGTCTTCAATGCTGTCCCTGATATCTGAATCAAGCAACGTGGTAAGGGTCAGCATTGGTATGATAGCAATAGTATCAGTTGCCTTAAACGGCACTTCTATCCCTATGTTGAAATCGACAAATGCGCTGTCATCAGAGCCGAAAGAGGCGGAATTGTAATCGCTGTCAGCGTAACCTATACTACTGGAAAGGTCGATGCCCAACCTGTCGTTAATCGAAAAGGAATGTCCGATGGCAAAATTTCCGTAAAACCCATTAACTTCATTGAAATCATAGTAAAGGGTAAATGAGGGTTGAAACAGGACGTCATAGAACGTGGCAAGATACACTTCCTGGGTATCCTCCGCATCATCCCAGTTGGGGTATAAATAATCGATAAGGCCGACGCCGAGTGTCAATTTGTCGAAAGAGTGACTGTAGTCGATGGTTAGATCTATTTCAGTAAACTGCCAGGCCCGACTATCACAGTCACTGGTATAGACACACTCATCTTCGCCAAAATCGGTGAGATCCATGTTGCCCCATAGATTAAAGGAAAAACCACTGGAGGCAAGCGTCAGTGAAGGCTGCAGGACCGCATCTTCATTAATTTCCATACCGCGCCATATATATTTACTGACGACAAGGACATCAAGATCTACATCTATCTTTGACTCCTCAGCCGGAACCGGTGAGGAAAGAGTATTTGCAGCTATAAAAACCAGAATTACTAATCCCAACCTGCTACGCAAATAATGGAACATTTCTGCCTCCTTGGAAAAAATGACAAGTAATAAATAATCGTTTTGCAGGTCAACGATCCAGGTGAACAGACAAAAAAATTTTAAATTATTTGTAACTGTTCAGGAGCACCCCATCTTGTCCCATTTAGGTCTGCTTGAATAGCACAAGTATGCTTCGCAGGCTAAATGAACCAGATAAGCGTAGACTTCGATATGGAGCACTCCTGAACAGACTTCTGAGTTGTTCCGTCAAGATTAATTTAGACAAATTCTAACAAAGGAGAATTTGATTTTTTTAAAGCCTTTAAATATTTAATTTCATCATATTTGGTTCGATTTTGCCAGCAG
>JAYEPA010000055.1:0-13849 GCA_034723545.1 Thermodesulfobacteriota bacterium
TCATTTAGGCCTGCTTGAGTAGCACAAGTACGCTTCGCAGACCTAAATAAACGAATCTAAGGCACATCTGAACAGTTACGGAACTGTGGTTAGACCAGTTTGGTGCCCTACCTGAATAGTTACCAAAGGACAAGCTGGCAGCGCGGTTTTTCGAAGTTCATTCTTGTTGCCAGAGACTCAGGTAGATCAAAGTCCAGCTTTGCAATTTCCGCTTGCCTCTGAGCTTAACCGATAGGACAGACCGCGTACCGCAGTCTGTCCTATCGGAGCAGAGTTGGCTTCTATCTACCATGTCATTGCGGTCTTGTTTCTCCTAAATATAAAGTGAGTAAGTTTGGTCTTAATTATTAAGGTCAAATGCGCTTGTCTCTCAAAAATGTAGGACATGTGAGAGACAAATTGTTTTGACCTGAACCAGTTAATGCATACAGCGCTTGTCTCTCATATTGTCACCAATATTGAAAGCTGATTGACAGTTTGCATTCATAGGAGGAGAAAATCATGAACTGGAAAAATCTTTTTACCCCGGTGAAAAATATCACCGCCGCCCAGGCAAAGGCCATTATGGATGATAAAAAATCTGCGGAATATCAGCTTCTTGATGTTCGCCAGCCTAAAGAGTATGAGCGTCAGCATCTGCCCGGCGCCAAGCTCATTCCATTACGCGAGGTGTCTGGCCGTCTCGATGAGCTGGATTCGGATAAGCCCACCATTGTCTATTGTGCCATTGGCGGACGGAGCAAGGCGGCGGCCCAGATTCTCTCGGGCAAGGGATTTTCTGATGTGTCGAATATGAGCGGCGGCATCAAGGCCTGGCATGATCCCAAGGCAACAGGCCTTGAGAGTGAAGGGCTGGATTTGTTTAAAGGTGACGAGGAGTTCGCCGATGCCCTTTCTCTGGCTTACGCCATGGAGGACGGCCTGCAGTATTTTTATCAGATGCTGGTCAAGACCGCCCAAGATGGTGAGGTGAAAAAACTTCTCACACGTCTGGCAGGTTTTGAAGAAAAACATAAGGCCCGGCTTCGTGACATGGCCAAAAAAGACGGCGGAAATCTCCAGGTTTCGGAGTCCGATGAGGATCGCATCATGGAAGGAGGTCGTTCGGTATCCGAGTTTCTGGAGCGTGTCCGGTCCCATGTTAAGACAGTCCCGGATGTCTTTGATCTGGCCATGATGCTTGAAGCCCAGGCCCTTGATCTCTACAGCCGCATGGCCGAGAAAAGTGAAGATCCGGCCAGCCGTGAGTTGTTTCTTCAGCTTTGTGACGAGGAAAAAATACATCTTTCCCTGTTGGCAGATGAACTGGATCGCCTGCTGTCCTGATGGTCGTCTGCTTTTAAATTAAGAATTTCTCCCCAAAAGTCGTAATCTCAATAATTGGTGGCATACCGATAACCTCCCCCTTTACTAAAGGGGGATTGAGGGGGATTTTTTTCTAAATTACCACCACTTATTGAAGAAGTTACAAAAAGCCCCCCTTCAGAGTTTCACAGGCTCGTTTATTTTTTTTCTGTAAATAAAAAAACTAGTTGCTTTTTTGCAACTAGTTGCATGCATCGTTTGTTGCAACTGTGCAACCTTTCCGTTCTTTCAGGCTGATGTGTTTGATTGGTGTAGATTTTTTGTTTATGCAACTGTTTGATTTTACATGTGATTTCTTTTTCATTTTCTTTTTTTTGCAGAGTGGCATCAGGTCTGCAATAAGTTTTAGCTGTCGTAAGCATTTGATTGTTTTCTTGAAAGAGTGAACGGAATAACATTATGGAAGAAAAGGCCAAAATTGCCATTGCTGTTTTTTGCAGCCGAATTTCACCGCGTTTTGACTGTGCACCGACTTTACTCGTTGTGCGGATCGTTGACGGGAAGGAGGTTAGTAGGAAGGAGTTTGCCACTGAAGGCTGGACATCCATGGAGCGGATACAAAAATTCTGTCAGCTTGGGATTAATGTGCTGATTTGTGGTGGCATTGACCAGCGCTCTTTCCGAAAGATTCAATCATGCGGCATTAAAGTGTTTTCCTGGATAACCGGGGAGTTTGAGGATGGATTAAGCTGCTATTTGCAGGGAAAGCTGGCTTCACGCAATATGATGGGGCCGGGCGGTTCCTGCCGGGGCCAGTGGCGGTTTCGTCGCTGGCGGCAGGACACAAAGAACAGAGGAGGTGTACGATGCCTGATGGAGATAGAACAGGACCAAGGTGGTTGCAGGGACAAGGAGTGAGACGGGATAGGAGCCAACCCACAGCCCCGGCAGGCGGTCGGAGGCGGCGGGGCAGGAAAATGAGACTCAGGCAAAGATGCTTGAGTTTCGTTTCTGGAGCACGGCGTCAAGCAACAGGAAGAGCGGGGGCGAATCGTCCCAACCAACAAAACTAATAAAACCAACAAAACTAATTAAACTAATATAACCAATTTTGAGGAGTTTATTATGAAAATTGTTATTTCCAGCAGTGGCCCGGATATGGATTCCGCCGTGGATCCCCGTTTTGGACGGGCTGCCTATTTTCTTATTGTTGAAAGTGATACAGGTGAATTGATTGAAAGCATCGATAATTCAGTCGGACGGGAGGCCGCCCAGGGCGCCGGAATCGGCGCGGCTGCCATGGTTGCTGAAAAGGGCGTCAAGGCGGTGTTGACCGGTCGGGTCGGCCCCAAGGCCATGGATGTCATTGAACGGGCCAATATACGGGTTGTCGCCGATGCCAGTGGTACGGTGCGTGATGCCGTGGAACGTTTTCGTTCCGGTGCTCCAGCAGGCTCGGGTTCAGCTCCGTCGAGTCAGGGACAGCAGATGATGTCCACCGGTCCTGAGTTGGGCGGTGGCGGCGGCATGGGAATGGGCGGCGGACGACGCGGTGGCGGAGGTGGTGGCGGCGGCAGATGCGGCGGTGGTCAGGGCGGTGGAGGACGTTGCCGCGGCGGTGGTGGTCGTGGCCAAGGCGGCGGAGGCGGCCAGGGCGGCGGAATGGGTCAAAGAGGATAGGTGAGGATATGCGAATAGCTGTTGCCAGCGGCAAGGGCGGGACCGGCAAGACTACTGTTTCAACAAGTCTGGCGCTTTGCGCCCCCGGGCCGGTCCAGTTCCTTGACTGCGATGTGGAAGAGCCAAACGGCCATATTTTTTTAAAGCCGGAATTAACGGAATCGGAACGCTGTGTTGTGACGATTCCACGTATTCTGGAGGATAAGTGCACCTATTGCGGTAAATGCCGGGATATCTGTCAGTTTAACGCCATTACCATGTTCGGCCGCACCATCATGAGTTTTCCTGAACTGTGCCATTCCTGTCTGGGCTGTTTTCTGGTCTGTGAAGATGACGCCATTGCCAAGGATGAGCGGGAAATCGGTTTACTTGAGGCGGGCAAGGCCGGGGACATTGATTTTGTCCATGGTCGTACCAGGGTGGGGGAGGCCATGGGGGTTCCCCTGATCAAGGCGGTGAAGAAACGGGCCCGGGAAGATCGGCTGGTAATTCTTGACGCGCCGCCAGGCACCTCATGTCCCTTTGTTGAAGTCGTGTCAGACGCGGATTATGTCCTGCTGGTCACCGAGCCCACCCCTTTTGGTCTTCACGACCTGAAGCTTGCGGCCGAGGTGCTTAAAAATTTCAACAAACCCTGCGGCGTAATTATAAACCGGGCCGATCTTGGCGATGACCGGGTTGAGAAATGGGCTGCCGAGGCGAATATTCCAATTTTGTTGCAGATCCCGTTTGAGAGAAAGATTGCCGAAGGCTATGCCCATGGTCAAAATCTTGTGGAGAGCCAGCCCAACCTGCGGCAGCCCCTGGAAAACTTGCTGAAGGAGCTTGTGTCATGAAAGAGATTGTTGTTTTAAGCGGTAAGGGCGGCACAGGCAAGACGACCTTTCTCGGCGCCCTGGCTTTTCTTGCCGAAAATAAGGTGCTGGCGGACTGCGATGTTGACGCGGCGGATCTTCATTTGCTGCTTGCCCCCAGGCCCAGGGGAGAAAATGAGTTTCGTTCCGGCGTCAAGGCCCGGGTTATCCCGGACCAGTGCAGTGGTTGCGGAATGTGTGAGGAACTGTGTCAGTTCGAGGCGGCCAGGATGGGAGATGAGGTGGCCTTTATCGATCCTCTTGCCTGTGAAGGGTGCGGGGTGTGTGCCCATTTCTGCCCCGAAGATGCCATAGCCCTGGATGAAAATCATTGCGGCACCTGGTTTATTTCCGACACGGATTATGGTCCTTTGGTTCATGCCCAGCTTTTTGCCGGCGAAGAGAATTCCGGTAAGCTGGTGTCTTTTGTCAAAACCAAGGCCCGGGAGCTTGCCGAAGAGATCGGCGCAGACTATGTGCTGGTGGACGGCGCACCGGGCATTGGTTGTCCGGTCATTGCCTCATTATCCAACACCAATGCTATTCTGGCCGTCACAGAGCCGACCCAGTCAGGTTGGCACGATCTGGAGCGGGTCCTGGATCTGGCAGATCATTTTAAAATTCAAGCCTTTGTCTGTCTGAATAAATGGGATTTGAATCCTGAAATGGCCGCTGAACTCGAGGCTTCCTGTAAAAAGAGAAATGTCGAACTTTTGGGCCGCATTCCTTTTGATCCTTCCGTGGTGACGAGTCAGATTAATGGCGTACCCGTGGTCGGCCATGATGAGGGTCCGGCTGCAGCGGTGATTCGTGAGGTGTGGGAGAAGCTGCGCACCAGGGTTGCCGTGTAGTTCTTGTTGTTTAGCAAAACAACAAAGGAACCACATTTATTTGTTTGATCAGAATAAATGTGGTTCCTTTTTTTTGTAAGAAGTCACAAGGGGGGAACTCTCATCCTCAAGCAACATTCACAGAAGGCACCTCAACTTCTGGTAATGGACTTTTATTAAGAGCTTCGATCTGGCAGTCTTCCTATCAGAGGCTGCTAATTTCTCGATCAAAAAAGGCCAGAGACGATGCTTCAGCCTTTATAGCCAAAACGGAGATGTGTTAAAGAAACCTTTACTTAAAATGTCTGAGCTAACCAACCAGCCTGGTCTCCCCTAAACAGGTAACGGAGCTTAGAAATCTAGTAACTATTCAGCTGCACCCCATCTTCGCCCATTTAGAGCTTCTTGAGTAGCATTAGTACGCTTCGAATCTCTAAATGAACAAATATGGGGCACATCTGAACAGATACAGTCTGGAGTAAAGGGTAATTTATTGCCCTTGCTTCTAAGTAACAGGATTTTGAGTAGCCTGTATAAAAAACGCAGAATCAGCACGATAAGCTAAAATTACCCACTCACGTCATCCCGGCATGTTTTTAGCCGGGATCCAGGATGGAGTATGTGGTTACTTTCTGGATTCCGGCTAAGGACATGCCGGAATGACGATATGATTTTTTTGTTACATGTAAAATAGATGCCGGAATCTTGACCCCGGTTGCCTTGCTGAATAGTTACGAAATCTATTTGGTATTTTATTTTTTTTTGTCAGTTTTTTCCGATACCGGCGGCTGTGAAAAATACACGTAATCAATTTCTTCCAGGATCTCTTCTTTCAGTCTGACTAGCTCCTCTTTGAACAAATCGTCATTAATTAATTGCACAAGAAGAGTATCAAATCTCTTGGAGATGGTTTCCCGCAAAATTTCACCTACTTGAGCAACCTGACTGTCGATCGAGGCATTCGTATTTTCAGTCGCCTGAATAAGCATTCCGAGTTGGTTGTTGTTTTCAGCCATTTTTTCATCCATGGCCGATATGGCAATCAGAAGTTGATCAAGCCTGTCAACTGTCTTCCTTGAGGAAAGCGCCGAATATTGTGACAGACCCATTTCTTTTCCTTCGCAATGGCCTAACCTCGAATCATCATCCGACTGCACCCAGCGCCCCAGACAGACACCAGGACCCTTACTAGAAGAGATAAAAGTATATTCTTCATCCTGCGAGTAAGTTGCGGAAGCAAGAATAATGAATACCACCAGGCAGCTTGCAGTGATTGATAACAATTTCATCGCATTGTCCTCCTTTTAACCTTTCATTTTAAAAACAAAAAATGTCTTCACAGGGACAGGTCTTGAATTATCAGTTCCTTGAATAACGCCAAGTCAAAATTTTTCCAAAAGATCCTGCCTTTCCTCAAATACAATTTTTCAAAATTGTATTCAAATTCAACCTACTATACCACAAATAAATTGATAGGGTTGAAATCACAAGCCTAACCCTCCCAAAACCATTTATCCGGAAAAAGTCCGGTAAACAAAATGTCATCCAGGGGCAGTGAAATATCTGAATATGTTTGCAGTTCATGTTGGCTGAATGGAAGGAGGTGGCAGATTGCGCTGCGGCCCGCCAATAATTGATTGATGAATTCAAGAAACAGGAAGTTTTGTGAAGCGGTAAGGATGTGTTTGCCCATCTGTTTTGAATCATCGATAATTTGCTGCAGGTAGGAAAACAGGCCGGGAGCCTTCTGGGCCTCATCAATGATAGTTTCCCGCTAATATGTCGGCAATTTTAACCTGCATATTAGATTTGCCATGGCAATTTTAATGTTCTAGTTAAAATTGCCATGGCAAATCTCTCTCTTTTTGTTATCATACATATATGAAATTACCACGACATGTTGCGCAGATAGCTTTTTCTTCCGATTTTGGCCGACAAATGCGTTTTGTTGCCGGGCCAAGGCAGACCGGCAAGACGACCATTGCCAGAGAATTCCTCTCATCTCTTGCCGCAGAAAAGTTGTATTATAACTGGGACAACCGACAGGTACGGGAGTCGTATTTAAAAAACAATCATTTTTTTTCCGCGGATATATACAATGTGTCTCCTGATACAGATGGAAAACGGTGGTTGTGTATGGATGAGATTCATAAGTACCCGGACTGGAAAAATATTCTCAAGGATTTTTTTGACGGTTATCACGAGGAACTGCACTTTATAATCACGGGTTCCGCGCGCCTGGATATGATGCGCAAAAGTGGTGACAGTCTGGCAGGCCGCTATCTGAATTTCAGGTTAAATCCTTTAACTCTGTCGGAGTTATCAGGTCTCCCGCCAACGGCTCCACCGGAATCAGGTCAATCACTGCTTAGTGCACGGCTGGATTCTCCAGTCTATAAAAAAGAGTCGCTTGATTTTCTTCTCCGCTACTCTGGTTTTCCAGAGCCGTTGTTGAGCAGTAATGATCGTTTTTTCAACAGGTGGCAGTCTGCTTACCTGGATACCTTGATTCGTGAAGATCTACGGGAAATTACTCAGATAAAAAACCTGGAAAAAACAGCGGCTCTCATGCTTCTGCTGCCGGAGCGGATAGGATCTCCATTGTCCATCAATAGTCTGACAGGTGATTTGTCCTGTAGTTTTCAGACCGTGGCCAATTATTTGAGTGCCCTTGAACTGGGGTATCTGATTTTTAGAATATCTCCTTACGTCGAGAACATCGCACGTTCTTTGAAAAAAGAGAAAAAAGTATATTTTTATGATTGGACCCGGGCAGCCGGTGAGGCGCGTTGTTTTGAGAATTATGTGGCCATGGAGCTGAAAAGCAGGCTCGATTTCTGGCAAGACGCCGGATATGGCGATTTTAAATTATTTTATATTCGGGATCGTGATGGTCGTGAATCAGATTTTCTTATTGTCCGGGATTCAATTCCCTGGCTTCTGCTGGAAGTGAAACTTCGACGCTCATCTATTGATTATCAGCATAAAAAACATCGAGTGCTGCTTGGTGATATCCCTTTTATTCAGATTGTCCGGGAAGAAGGTATTGTTGAAAAAAAAGAGCCGGGCCTATACCAGATGTCTGCCTCAAGATTTTTTGCAGGGTAAACCACCACTTATTGAGTTAATACCTGTTCAAGGCCTCAGCCAGCTCCTCCTTCACCTCATCCGCAAGTTCCATCGGGGCCATCACCTGCGCCATTTTTCCCCAGGAAAGTACCCAGCGTTTGACTTCAAGTAAATGGCTGACGGAAAATGTCAGCACAATGCTTTTGTCGTCATTGTCAACAATTTTCTGGTTCTCATGCCATTGCCGTTCCCGGATATAGGGAGCGGCCTGGGCTGAAAAGCGGATTTTAACCTTGTATTCCCTGTCACTCCACTGGACGCCAAAATGGGTCCGGCATGTCTTTTTAAAATCAAAATCAGCAGGAATTGAAAAAACTGGACCGGCCTGCTCAGCCTCGTTGATCCGTGACAGGGCAAAGGTGCGGATATCCTTTCTGGCGTGGCAAAAAGCAATCACATACCAATCTCCCTGATAACTCACCAGGTGATACGGATCGATGTGTCTTTTCGTTGGCTTGGCACCAGGTTTTGCATGGCTGATTTTGATGGTTGATGAGGTGCGCAACCCGGAAAAAACAGCCTCCCAGACCGTTGCGGAAATCTTCGGCAGCGGGCCTTTGAAAAAAGAGAATTTATTGTCGAGAAAGGATGGGTCAACCGTAATTTTTTCAGGCAGGGATTCGGAAATTTTTGTGAAAACAGATTTGAGCCGACTGTAAATCGGTGTGTTTTCATATTGTTTGAGAACTTTTTCCGCAATGAAAATGGCAAAAAGATCACTGTTGTTCAGGGCCATGGCCGATAGCTGATAACTGTCTTCGGTGTAACAATACCCCCTTTCTTTGGCATGGTAGGCAAGAGGCGCGTCGAGCGTGTTGCGTAAGTAATCGAGATCGCGCTGGATGGTTTTGCTGCTTACCTCCCATTCCAGGCCAAGGGACGTGCAGTTGGGATATTCTCCTGCCCTGATTTTTTTGTCAATAAAGAGAAGACGGCTGTGTTGTGGTTTGAATTTTTTCATTGTTTTCCAATTTTATTTTTCGGTGGGACTCTATTTGTCCTACCATCTTTTGTATGGTGGTGGAAACAGGGTGGAAATGCAAGAGAAAATGTAACTACTCAAAAAAGTTGGCAACTAAAACAAAATCCCCCTCAATCCCCCTTTTCTAAAGGGGGAGGCTGTCGCTATGCAACCATTTATTGAGAAGTTACGAGAAAATTAGAAAATGGAGGTCATCATGGGAAGAATCATGCAGCTAGAGACAAATTATCAGCCATTTCAGCCGTTGGTGTTTGGAAATGATTTTTTTACAACCAGTCCCTATGAATCATGCCGGGAAAGGGTGACCCTGGACGAGGCCCTGGAAGAGGGACTGATTGAAGTTGTTCAGGTCGATCATTTCAATCACATCCCCCAGATGAAAGTGTCCAACCATTCAGCCAGGAAAATTTTGCTTTTCAGCGGCCAGGAGATTATCGGTCAAGGCCGGAATCGCGTTCTGACAATCAGCATTATCCTGCAACATAACGCAAGCGTTGTCATCCCTGCTTTTTTCCTGGCATCCACCTATTTCTTTGATCAGGGTATGATTTCGATCCAGAAATACCTGCATCATTTTACAGCCATGGATAATCAGGTCGGCGTTGTTTACAGGGTAAACGGCAGGGTGTCGGGCGAACGGCATGGTGATTTTCCCCTCCGGGTTGAGGTGAGTTACAGTTATAACAAACAAGCTGGGCACTCACGAGTCTGTTAACAACAATATTTTAAAAAAAAGCATCATGGCAAGCATTTTGTGATGAATACCGGTTTGTATTTATGGAGTTATTTTGTCGTATTCAGCTATGAGAGAAGTGTCTTCAGGTGGAAATGTTGAACAAAAATAAGAGAGTAAATTTTTCTTGACTACTTTATATATCGTAATTAATTTCTAATTTAATTGATTATCATTATTAAATTGTAGTAGGAAAATTAACCCAAGGAGGCAGAAAATGGCAGATCCAAAAGATATGTATCAGTGTCAAGTAAGCAATTGTGGGTACGTTTATGATCCTGACAAGGGGGAGTCTAAGACAAATACTCCTCCAGGAACGGCTTTTAAAGATCTTCCGGATGATTGGAAATGCCCTTTTTGCGGATCTTCCGTAAAGACATTCAGGCCCTTGGCAGGACCTGGATCCGTAGTGGCGGAAGGTATTTAATCTTAAGTTGTTATTAACAATAACAAGGTGATTTCAGAATGAAATCACCTTGTTAAGTATTCAGCGTAGGCTTGAAATTACCCTTTACTCCGTAGTGCAGCTGAATAGTTACTCACCTTTTTTTATTTCCCCTCCATGCGGGCAAGCTCAGCCTGGGTTAAGCAGGCGTCACCCTACCAATGAATCCATTGTCTTGTCGGAAGAGGATCTACAGATCAGGAGAGCAGGTGTTCGGCCAGGATTTTAAGGCCGATGCCAATCAGGACCAGCCCCCCGATGATTTCCACCCGCTTTCCCCAGATTAAACCGACTCTGCCCCCGAGGAGCATGCCGGCCACGGTAAGAATCGCCGCTGTGATACCGATAACAAGGGCCGGTGTCCAGACACTGATGCCAATTGCAGCCAGAGACAGTCCCACGGCCAGGGCATCGATGCTGGTCGCGATGGAGAGCATGACCATGGTGGCTCCGCGAGTCGGATCTGTTTTATGTTCCGTATCATCGCTGAAGGCTTCATAAATCATTTTTCCGCCAACAAAGGAAAGAAGGCCGAAAGCCAGCCAGTGGTCATAGGCGCTGATCAGGGATTGGACACTTAATCCGGCAAGCCAGCCTAGAACGGGCATGAATCCCTGGAAGAGACCGAAGTGAAAACTGAGGCGAAAAAGCTGCCTTTTGTTGACTGGATGGAGAACTGCGCCGGCTGCCAGTGCAACGGCAAAGGCATCCATTGCCAGGGCCAGGGATATGAATATGAGTGTCAGGGGATCCATAAAAGGATTTGGGGTGGTACCGGTCAACTGATCTTCAGTTTTTTCATCTTGCGCCACAGCGTGGTTTTGTGAATCCCCAGTTCCTCAGCGGTCTTGCGCCGGTTGCCATGATGTTTTTCCAGGGTCCGCCTGATCAGCCGTGCCTCGTTTTGGGCCATGGGATCGGTTTCAGCCGAGGCTGTGATGTCTGAAACAGTGGACGCCGCATTGAGAAGATCTGCGGGCAGATGCGCCATTGCAATTTGATTTTCCCGGCAAAGGACAAAGGCATGCTCGATGATATTTTCCAGTTCCCTGATATTGCCTGGAAAGTTGTAGCCCATGAGGCAGCTCATGGCCTCCTGGCTTAATCCCTGAATGTTTTTTCCGGTCCGGTCATTAAAGCGGCGGATAAAATGTTCTACCAGCAGCGGGATGTCTTCCCTCCGCTGGTCCAGGGTGGGCAGGCTGATTTTAACAACATTGAGCCGGTAATAGAGATCTTCCCTGAAAATTCCCCTGGCAACCAGTTCGTTTAGTTTTTTGTTGGTGGCGGCAATAATTCGGACATCTGCCTTAACTGTTTGCGTAGCACCCAGGGGTTCAAATTCTTTTTCCTGCAGGACGCGGAGTAGCTTGACCTGCAGAGCTGTTGAGATATCGCCGATTTCATCAAGGAAGATCGTGCCGCCCCGGGCCAGTTGAAAACGGCCTGGTTTGTCTTTTTTAGCATCCGTAAACGCTCCCTTGACATAACCAAACAGCTCGGACTCCAGCAAAGTGTCTGGCAGAGCGCCGCAGTTTATTGTCACTAGCTTTTTTTGCTTCCGGTCGCTCAGGTTGTGGATTGCCCGGGCAAAGAGCTCCTTGCCGGTGCCGCTGGCCCCTTCGATCAGCACCGTTGCCTCGCTGGAGGCGATATCCGGCAGAACATCGAAGATGCGTTGAATGGCATCACTTTTGCTGACAATATCGCCGACAGTAAATTTGCTGTTGATCTCCTTTCTGAGCTGTTCCACGGTAGACAGATCCCTGAAGGTTTCCACCCCGCCGATAATTTTCCCCTCTTCATTTTTAAGCATGGCTGTGCTGATGCTGATGGGCGTCACCGTGCCGCTGCTGTCCAGGATATTGATGCGCTGGTCAATGAGGGGTTCCCCGGTTGTCATGGTTTTTTTGAGGGCGCAGTCCGACTGGCAGATATCAGCCCGGAAGACGTCAAAGCATTTTTGGCCAATGGCCTGATTTCTTGAAACTCCGGTAATTTTTTCGGCCGCGTTGTTGAAAGAGGTAATATTTTGGTCTTCATCGACGGTGAAGACCCCATCGGCAATGGAGTCAAGGATGATTTCTGTTTTTGATTTTTTTTTCAATGTCTCGTTTTAAAAAGAAAGTAGTTGTCGAGTTGTACGCTTCCTGATATGTCACGTTGATATTAATGTAAGACACTGATGACTGAATTACAGTATGGTTTTTGTTTTTTCTTAAATTTTTGCGGGAAACTGTGACAAGAAATGAATTGTAAAGAAATTTTACTGGAAATAAAAGACTTCGACGGGCAATTCCCCAGGCAGGCCTTGGAGGAAGCTGTGGACCGCCAAGGGGAAATAACTCCCCTCTTGCTTGAAATTTTAGAAAATGCAGCCCTGCATCACGACTCTTTGCAGAAAAACAGGTCAATTGCCCACATTTATGCGATGTTTCTGTTGGCCCAGTTTCGTGAAAAGAAGGCTCATCCGTTGATTGTCCGGTTTTTTTCTCTGCCCGGAGATATTTCCCTGGAGCTTACCGGAGATTTGGTCACTGAAAATCTTGGCTCTATTCTTGCCTCGACCTGTGATAATGATATCTCCCTGCTTACTTCTTTGATCGAAAATCACGATATTAATGAATATGTCCGGGGCGCCGCACTCGAGGCGTTGCTGTGCCTGGTTGCGGCCGGCAAAAAAACGGACGAAGAAATCAGCGCTTATTTTGACAGACTGTTTAAGGGCGCTCTTGAACGTGAGCCGTCCCATACCTGGAATTTTCTGGTGGATGCGGCGGCCCGTCTCTGTCCCGAAGAGATGATGATGGATCTCGAACAGGCCTATGATGATGGCTTGGTCAACCATTTGTATATTTCAGCGGCTGAAGCAAAGAAATTGATCAAAATGGCAGCGCAGGAAAAACAAGCTGCCCTTGAGGCTGATGAAGGACTCTCTCTTGTTAACGATGTGATTGCCGAGATGGAAAGTTGGGCCTGTTTCCGCCCCGGATCAAATCGTCAAGAAATTGTTCCGGAGGCTAAAATTGTTCCGGTGCGCCAGGGTCCGAAAATAGGTCGAAATCAGCCTTGTCCCTGTGGCAGCGGAAAAAAATACAAGAAATGTTGTTTAAGAAAGGAAGGATGATATGGAAAAAAATTGTTTGAACTGTAAGTTTTATAAGGTGGAAGATGTGGTTAGCGGCTTTTGCCGGAAAAAATCCAGCGAGGGAGAGGAAGGCCAGAAAACGTATCAGATGGTGCGGGCCGACGAAGTCTGTGAAAGCTGGGTCAATGCCGGACAGCAGTACTTTATCCGCCTGGGTTGGATCGAGGCCCAGAAAAAAAAGCAGCAGGATGGTGAAAAGGATAAATGAAAAAACAGGGTTAAATGATACTGGCACTGGTGTCAGGTTTATGATAATTTGTAAATCTAGACAAGAGGACGAAAACGTCTTAGGTCACTGGCAACAGGAGATGGGGTTAATGAAACGTTTTTTTTATTTTACAGCTGTGCTGATCCTGATGATGACTGCCGGTTGCGGCAAGTATTATCAGGTAGAAGATCCAACCACAGACAAAATTTACTACACGGAAGATGTAGATCAGGCAAGAAGCAGCATTACATTTCAGGATTCCATCAGCCGGAAAACCATTATTCTGCAGAATTCCGAGGTGATCGAAATTTCAAAGGACGAGTTTAAAGCCAAAACCGGAAAATAAAGTAAATCAATTGAGCTGAGGACGTAAAGGGCCTGCTTGCCGGAAAAACCCGTGGCCACACCCTAAAGGCCGAGTAAACGGTAAATAGTTTCCATATCGATCTGACTGCGGACGGTTGCGGCCAGTCGGTCAAAGGCCGGTTCCAGGTTGTAGGAGGTAATTTTACTCAAGGGCTGAAGTGAGAGACGG
>JAYEPA010000055.1:13949-17195 GCA_034723545.1 Thermodesulfobacteriota bacterium
CTAAAGGCCGAGTAAACGGTAAATAGTTTCCATATCGATCTGACTGCGGACGGTTGCGGCCAGTCGGTCAAAGGCCGGTTCCAGGTTGTAGGAGGTAATTTTACTCAAGGGCTGAAGTGAGAGACGGCTCCGCAGCCGGTCAATGAACCAGCGCCTGAACTCATCGCTGTCAAAGATGCCGTGCAGATAGGAGCCCCAGATTTTTTTGTTTTCTGAGGCGGCCCCGGCTTTTTCCTTTCCGTCCAGTTCAAGGATCTCATTGGCCCCGGACGTTTCCGTCCGGCCATGATGGATTTCGTAGCCCCGTACCTTGCAGCCCGAGTCAAGATGAATTCCTTTTCTCAGGGTCAGCGTTTTATCCCGATCAAGCACGGTTTCAAGATCAAGCAGATCCAGGCCGCTGATCGATTTGCCGGCAGATTCAATTCCATGGGGGTCGCGGATGACCCGGCCAAGCATCTGGAAACCGCCGCAGATACCGATAATCTCGCATTTCCCTTCCCGCTCCAATTCAAGAATACGCGCTGCCAGACCGGATTCTTTTAAGAATTTCAGGTCGCCCACCACATTTTTACTGCCCGGCAGGATGATGGCGGCAGGGTTTTTGAGATCGTCAGGGGAACGTACCACGGTGATTCGTACATCCGGTTCAGCCAGGAAGGGCTCAAAATCCGTGAAATTTGAGATGTGGGGCAGGTCAATGAGGCTGATTTCGATTTCAGCTGTCTCCTTTGACTTGTCGTCAAAGAGTCCGTTTTTAAAGCTCACCGAATCCTCTTCCGGCAAGCCCAGGTCATGGATATAATCGATGACCCCGAGGACCGGTTTGCCGGTGCGCTCGAGGGTAAAGGTCAGGGCATCGTCAAGGAGAGATTTCTGGCCCCGGAAGCGGTTGACAATGAATCCTGCCACCAGATCCTGTTCCCAGGGATCAAGAATTTCCATGGTTCCCAGGAAGGAGGCAAATACGCCGCCTCTGTCAATATCGCCGGCAATCAGCACCTTGGCCTCAGCATAGCGGGCCATGGCCATATTGACGATATCATGATGTTTGAGGTTGACCTCGGCCGGGCTGCCTGCCCCTTCAAGAACCATGACATCGTATTCCGCAGCCAGGGAGTCATAGGCCTTCTTGGCCGCCTGAAAGGCAGTGGCTTTATAGCGTACATAATCGGCCACGTTCATGTTAGCCACCGGCCGCCCATTGACGATGATCTGGCTACCCGTGTCGCTGTTGGGTTTCAACAGAATTGGATTCATCCGCACATCAGGATCAAGGCGACAGGCCTGGGCCTGTACTACCTGGGCTCTGCCCATTTCGTGACCGTCATGGGTAACATAGGAGTTTAGCGACATGTTCTGAGATTTAAACGGCGCCACGGAAAGTCCGTCCTGGAGAAGGATGCGGCACAGGGCTGCAGTGAGAACGGATTTGCCGGCATTAGAGCAGGTGCCCTGGAACATGATGGCCGGGGTGCTGGTTTTTGTGTTTTTGTTGGTCATGGATGGGTTGAATTTTTTTTGCTTGTAGGGGCAACCCTTGTGGTTGCCCTTTTTTGATTGCCACGCAGCAGGGAAAGGGTACCCACAAGGGGCACCCCTACAGTTCGTGATTCAGTTGTTAATGTGTAGTTTTCTCGAAAATTAAAACGACTCTTTTCCCGCCGGAAAAGGGCAATCGCCACTCGGTTTTTTCCACCAGATCATAGGGGCTGTCCGGTCGTTTTTCGCGCCAGTCAGCGAGTTCCTCCTCTGCTCTGAGACCTTTCATGCAAATCACTTTGCCGCCAGGCGGGCTGAATGATTGGCTGAGATCAAGAAAATCACTGACCTTGCTTAAGGCCCGGCTGGAGATGATCAGAAAGGTTTGTCCGTTAAACAGTGTTTGGTCACCAGCCTCAAGACGGGCCTCCCTGACCTCGACCTGTTGCAGGCCCAAGGTGCGAATGACATGTTTCATGAACGTGACCTTTTTTCGGCGCGGTTCCACCAGGGTCAGATCCAGTTGCGGGCAGCAGATTTTTACCACCAGGCCGGGAAAGCCGCCACCGCTGCCCACATCAAGCCATTTATTTTTTGCCTGCTTTTGCATGAACGGCAGCAGGGTGAGGGAATCAAGAAAATGTTTTTCAATGATCTCTTTCTCTCCGGCCCGGGCCACCAGGTTGATCTTTTTATTCCACTTGCAAAGTTCATCAAAATAGCGGCATAGAGGATCAATGGCTGAAGCGGGCAGCTGTATTCCCATGAGATTGATTCCCTGGGTGAGGAGTTTTTTGTCGCGATTTTGCATTATTTTTTGAACCACGAATGAACACCAATATCCACGAATAAAACAATTACAGACCTCGTTAAATTATCCTAACCCACTAAAGTGGAATACAACATCAGGTTTTTCAGGATAAGTCCCTTAACAGTAGAGGTAACTTGTTTATTTCAAATAAATTTTTAAATTTCTTGCCATAAATAACACGAAAATAATTCCTAAGGGACTAAAATTGTAACCGTTCACCGGGGTCTACAAAATTACGTAAAATTGATGTTGTTTTTTGGACACATTCTGCTGCAAATTTGCACGGGGTCTCATTCAAGGTTCAGAGTTAAGAGGGTACTTGCAACCCTGAACCCTGAACTTTGAACTTTTTCAACCCTCTACCTTTATTTCCCCAAAACCCGACTCAACACCTCCTGCAGCTGGCCCATGGCGTATGGCTTTGAGACAATATCCTTGAAGCCATATTCCGTATAGTTTGACATAATTCGGTCATCGGCATAGCCGCTGGAGACAATACATCTTGCTTTCGGATCAAGGGCAAGAATTTCTTGAATGGCCGCCTCGCCGCCCATGCCGCCAGGGATGGTCAGGTCCATAATCACTGCGTCAAAAGGCGCACCTGAATCCAGGGCCTGGCTGTACATCTCAATGGCCTGTTTGCCGTGCTCCGCCGTTTGAACCTCGTATCCGCTTTTTTTCAGCATTTGCGATGCAATATCGCGGATCATTTCCTCATCATCCATGACAAGTATTCTGGTGTTTTGTACGGTGGATAAAGGTTGGGCCTTGGCCTGCTCTGCTTCGGGTTGCCGCCGTGCCTCGGAAGCGGGCAGATGGAGGGTAAAGACAGTTCCCTTGCCAAGTGCGGATTCCACGCTGATGTGGCCGCCATGTCTGTTGACGATTGAATAGGTTGTTGCCAGCCCCAGGCCGCTGCCTGCCTGTTTGGTGGTAAAATAAGGGTCAAATAT
>JAYEPA010000056.1:0-4706 GCA_034723545.1 Thermodesulfobacteriota bacterium
TTGGCATGATTTCGGAGAAAAATTTTCTAACAAATTAGTAAGTTATGTGATATTGTAACTTCAAATGGTTTCTTTTTCAACCACTTGGCATCCTGTAAAGTGATTTGGGATCTCAAGTTATTTAATTCCCGTCCCTAAGCTTAGGGCTCATTCAAAAATAACTTAGCATTCTGAGGCGACACTAAGACACATCTTAAACCGATCCTCAATCACAAAATCCTCGACGTAGCCCTGTTACGCCTGCGGTTTTGCTCAATTGGCTCGATTTAACCTATGTCCTATTGTCACCTCATCTCTACTAATTTATTTTTGAGTGAGCCCTTAAATTTGATTGTTGAAAAGCAAGATTGATATGACCGTTGTTGCTGAACATGAACTGTATCGCGCCTGCAAAATTATTTTTGGCCCTGATCTGACTGTTTCCAGGAAATTCCTAGGTTATCTTCAGAAGTCGGGAGTCAAGAGAGCCTATCGCAAGAGAGTGTTGGAGACCCATCCGGACCGCTGTGTTGGCCGGGGTGAATTGGCCCGTCGTCGTCACGTTGTCATGTTTCATTCGCTTCAGCAGGCCTACGAAAATCTTAATAATTACCTGATCGCCCGGGAAAAAGGGTATTGTCTGGAAACATCAAAATCCGGCGGCGGTAATGGCAAAAGTCCTTTTACCCGTGTTTACAAATGGAAAACCGGGAGCCAGGTAAGAAAGAGACAAAAACAGGAACCCAGCGCCGGCAGCCGGAGTGCCGCGTCGGACAGGGAAAAGCCTGCCTGGGAGAAAAAGCAAAACGTAGGCTCATTTTCCCACATCCGGTCATTTGAAAAAAAATATCGGGGAACAATACCTGCCAGAAAATTGCGCATCGGCCATTATCTTTATTTCTCCGGTATGATCAGCTGGGAGTCTCTGATCAAAGCCCTGGTCTGGCAGCGCCGGCAGCGTCCCCGCCTTGGCGAAATCGGTCGCAGTCTGGGCTGGCTGCGCAGCCGCGATATTCGGAAAATTTTAAGTAACCGGACTTTTCCCACTCCCTTTGGCCGCACGGCTGTCCAGCTTGGCCTGTTGAGCGAAAGCCAGCTCGCAAGCCTTCTTTCCCGGCAGAACAGGATGAAGAAAAAAATCGGTGTTTATTTTGTCCGGCATAATCTTTTGACTTCCACGCAAATGACGGAATTCGTCAGTCAATGCCGGAAGCATAACAGCAGGCAGCGTTATTCAGCCGTCTCTCGCTTCTGATTTTTCTTAAAAGGGAAATGGCACAGTGTACAACAATTTAATTTATCTGCTTGTGGTCATTTTTGTCTTGACCACGAACAGTATTCCCGATACCCCTCAGATTTCCTTTGTTAATAGCCTTTCGGTTTTTATTTTCAAGGCCTTTCTGTTTCAATTCCTGGTTCGGTTTGTCTACCGGCGCAATCAAATTCAGAATTCAGCCCGTTATTTTGCCATTGAGCAGAAACTTTCGATTTTGGCCATCGTCATGGTGGCTCTGGATGTTTATCTTCTTGACTGTCAGTATTTTTTAGCCGGTCTGCCCCTGTTGTCCAGTCTGCCGGTATTGGTGGATCTGGGCGGCTTATTGCTTTTCTTTTTTTATCTGACGATGATCTGGGCCGGCGCCAGGCAAACTTATGGCAGGGTTTTCGGACGAAGCTATACCAGGAAACAGTTCCTGCTGTCTAATTTCAAGACTAACCTGCCTATCGTTCTGCCCTGGTTGCTGCTATCGCTCTTTTCCGATCTTCTACGGCTCGCGCCACTGCCTGGTCTTCAACGCTTTCTGGCCTCATCCTGGGGCGAACCTCTTCTTTTTTTGATTTTTTTTCTCGTTTTGGTTCTAACCTTTCCGGTGGTCATTGTCCGATTGTGGAATTGCACGCCGCTGGAGAAGGGTCCGGTGCGGTCTCATCTTGAAGCGTTTTGTAAAGCGCATAACGTTGGTTATGCCGATATTATGATATGGCCCCTTTTTGAGGGCCAGGCCCTGACTGCCGGAGTGATGGGCCTTGTGGCGCGGTTTCGTTATCTTCTGGTGACCCCTGCTCTGCTCAGAACCTTGACCACAGATGAGATTGATGCCGTGATGGCCCATGAGATTGGCCATGTAAAAAGATATCATCTGCAGCTTTATCTTTTTTTGTTTATGGGGTTCGGCTTGCTGGCTCAGCTCACGAATTTCCCTGTGCTTTACCTGCTGTTGAATTCCACTTTTTTTTATCAATTCTGTGAGATGATCGGCCAGGAGCCCGGGACGGCCCTTTCGTTTTTCAGCACCTTGCCCATGTTTGTTATGATGCTGATCTATTTTCGTTTCATTTTCGGTTTTTTCATGCGTAACTTTGAGAGGCAGGCAGACCTTTATTCTCTGAAGTCCCTGGGCCGGGCATGGCCCCTGATCGGCTCCCTTGAAAAGATCGGCTGGTTAAGCGGCAACATTCGTGATCTGCCGTGCTGGCATCATTTCGGCATTGCGGAGCGGGTGGATTTTTTAGAAAAATGTGAGCATGATTCCCGCATAGGTCTGCGGCATGACCGCAAGGTATATGGTTTCCTGCTCGTTTATCTGCTGGTGATCTGCATAGCCGGTTTTTCGCTTTGGAAGATGCCTGCCGATTTGCTGGAGGGGGCGCCGCAGGAGAAATTTTCCGAGGCCGTGATCAACCGGAAAATTATGGAGGATGGGGATAATCCGCTTTGGTATATGCTCCTGGGCGACCTGCAGCAGGGGCGCGGCCTCTATCGGGAGGCGGTGGCGGCCTATGAAAAAACACTGCAGTTGACGCCGGATGATCCCACTGTCCTGAACAACCTGGCCTGGCTGCTGGTCACGGTGGATGATGAGCAAATACGTAATCCGGCCCGGGCCCTGATACTGGCCCGGCGGGCTGCGGAGCTCAAACCCCTGGGACATGTTCTTGATACCCTGGCCACCGCATACTGGGCCAACGGATTTAAGGAGAATGCCCTGCGGGCGGAAAGGCAGGCGCTGATCAGGGATCCCGCAAATAAAGAGTATTACCGGGAGCAGATCGTCAAGTTTGGCGGAGTGCTGGAAGAAGAAAAGACAGGGGTGGACCAGGGGAAATGAAAGGACTTGTATTGCTTTTTACCGGAAACGGCAAAGGGAAGACCACCGCAGCCCTGGGACAGGCTCTGCGGGCGGCCGGCCAGGGCCTGAAAGTCTGTTTTATCCAGTTTATCAAGGGCAGCTGGCAGACCGGAGAGCAAAGAATTATGGCTCTCTTCAAGGACCGGATTGATTTTTTTGTCAAGGGCAGCGGTTTTACCTGGCAGGCCGAAGATCGGGATGAGCTGATCAGGGAGACGCGAAAGGCTTTTGATTTTGCCGGGGATAAAATTTCAAGCGGTGAGTACGACATGGTCATTCTTGATGAGCTGACCTATCTTGTCAAGTACGGTATGGTCAAAGAGGGCGAGGTTGTTAAGATGATTCGCAATCGTCCGGAAACGCAACATCTGGTGATCACCGGCCGTGATGCTTCCGACGGCCTTATCACCGTTGCCGACCTTGTTACCGAAATGCGCGAGATCAAGCATCCCTTCAGTCAAGGGATTAAGGCGAGGAAGGGGATTGAGTTCTAAGCTACATTAAATTTCGGATTTTAGATCTCGGATCTCGGAAAAACGAAATCCGCATTCAAAAAATCGAAATTTTGCTAGGGCATGGCAGGCGGGGTTTTAAAGTTCAGCTCGGACAGCGATGTCCCCTGGGAGAGGGCCTGGCCGATGAGTTTGCCGAAGCGTTTGGCCTCGACCATTTGATCCTTGCCATGGCCGTATTTGGGATATGCTTTTTTCATCAATCCGGATTGTTCCGGATTTTTGCCGGCAAGTTTCAGGAAAACGCCGATGGTGCGCCACGGTTCCTTGGTGGGGTGGGTGAAGACGATCAGGTTGGGAATGGTTGCCCCGCATTTGCGGAGTTTTTGCCGCAGACCGTACCAGTGGGTACGCCAGTATCCCCGGCAGGAAATGACGGGGATAACGGTCCGGTCCTTAAACAGCCGGCTTCCGTCCCGATCAAAAAGAGAAAGAACCGGGCCGCTGGGATGATAGGACCAAGTGGGGCCGGCCAGGATAATCAGGTCGTATTCCTGACCGCATTTTTCAGACAGTTCGGCAATGGAAACTCGTTTTCTGAAAAAAGTGACCAGCATCATTGCCACGGTGGTGGGGATGTTGCCGAAGGGGAAATGGATTGTTTTGTTGGGTAAAAGTTTTTCGATACTCACTTTCACTCCCTGTCGTCCCAGTCCCTCGGTCAATTTCCTTATCAGGCTGCTGGCCTGGCCGCTGTGTGAATAACATACAATCAAGACGCTTTTTGTTTTGGACTGGCTCATTTTGAAATTCAGTAAGGAATAGATTTTCAGGAACGATACGGGAAAGGGGCTTCCGGCTTACAGTGAACTCACATGATATCTGTTTCCGCAAAAGCTGATGGCTCAGTGCGGATAAGATCTCTCAGGCATGATCCATATGTTCTTTAACTTACCCAACTTGTCGCTTCAATACCAGAGTAAAAATGATCGTAACTATTCAGCGAGTATCTCAAAATAACCAAAACCACCGAATGTATCTATTCAGATGTGCCCCATATTCGTTTATTTAAGACTTTGAAGCATACTGGTGCTATTCGAAAAGGCTTAAATGGACGAAGATGGGGTGCAGCTGAATAGATACA
>JAYEPA010000057.1:0-4699 GCA_034723545.1 Thermodesulfobacteriota bacterium
TCGGCCTCTCTGCCCGAGCCTATCACCGTATCCTGAAAATCGGCCGTACCATTGCTGATCTGGCCGGAAGCAAAAACATTCTTACCGAGCACATTGCCGAGGCGGTTCAATTCCGCCGTCTGGATCGAAAAAAAATGTAACCTAACCCACTAAAGTGGAATACAACATCAGGTTTTTCAGGATAAGTCCCTTAACAGTAGAGGTAACTTGTTTATTTCAAATAAATTTTTAAATTTCTTGCCATAAATAACACGAAAATAATTCCTAAGGGACTAAATGGAAACCATATAGGAGCAATCCACTCGATATCTCACTGAACTCGCTTATCGGGAATTGAACTATATCCTGTTTTGAAGAGTGCTTACCAAGAGCACCCGAAGTCTCGTTCCATTCTCACCCTAAACAGTTACGCTATACCTAAATCAAGTATCATTCTTTCCTGCTTAGCTGACAGCTACCTCCCGACCTTTTATAATTTTTTTTCTAAAAAAAGTTCACCACCCCTCATTTCTCCTTGATCAACGGCAAAATTCATGCTTATAATTTTATATAAGTTGTTAAAAATTCGTAACTTTTCAGGGCATCACCTTTTTTTTACCCAAGCATTTAGCCGTCTAACAATGAAATTAAGTATCCAAAAAGAGAGATGTTGCCTGAAATTTCGACATTAAATCAACGTGTTAACAAACAAAAAAATTACAAAAAAGCTCTCAACGAGCAAAGGAGTTCATCATGTTGATTCTACTGCGACAAATTGCCTTTCTGATCATTGGTACGATACTACGCTGGCCCCTCTGGTTATTGATTGGTATCACCGGACGTTTCGGATTTTTCAAAACGGTTTTTCTCGTCTATCCAACTGATGAAGTGGAATGCCGTGGATTCTGTCCGGAGATTGCCCTGCTGCGGCGCTATTTTTTGGGCCGACCAACTCCCGGCGGTCTGATTATGAACGGTTGGCAGCCAATGGGAATCTACTTTGTTATTCCAGACCTGCCAATGGCTCTGGCCCGCAAGAAGAACAGAAAACATGTTGAACTCATCGTTCAGCGCATGCGCTGGATACGAAGGCTTGCCGGCGCGAAAACCATCGGCCTGGCGGGCCAGCTCGGACCGATCTTTTCCCGGCGCCACAATATCCCCATGGAGCCTCCTCTGTTTGACAGTATTAACGGAAACATTTTCAGTATTCACGAGGCGGTCAGCTGGGTAGGGGGCCGGAAACTCTCTTGCCTCCACAATCAAAAAATCACTGTGGTTGGCGGTGGAGAACTCGGCATCACCCTGCAGGAGTATTTGACCGGCCAGGGTTACCAATGCAATACCGTGTCCGTCCGCTATACGCGCCGGGCTGAAATCCTCCCCGTTAAGTCGGCTGAGAACATTGAACACCTTCAAAATGCCCATTTCGTTATCAATCTTCTGCCAAAAGGGACGGACTTTCTGAACGCCAAACTACATGAATTCATCCCGCCCACGGCTGCCATCATCGACTTCTCCCGTCCGGCGATTTCGGCCAATGCTCTACCCCAGACCCTCTATGCCGGCAACAAACTACGACGTTCCAACATGCGTTTTGTTTTTGCCCTGCCCGGTGGTTGGAAACAGCAACAGCTGCCCGCCTGTGCTCTACCCGCCCTTCTTGCTGCCATGACAGGGGACATCCGTGACCAACTGGAACCATTCTGCAAGCTTGCCCGCCAACAAGCCTTCAGCACGGCCCTTATTGACACTCCGGAGGTTCAGGCTGTTCCTGTGCGCCGACAACTCACCTCCATGGCCTATAGCCTCAATAAAGGATAAAAAAACATCCCTCTTTGAATCAAGATTTTCTGACAAACTGGGTCTGAATTCATTAGAAAATTTTAAAAACTATGGTAGCTTGAGAGTAAAGGAGTAAAGTAGTAAAGGGGGTCAGAGTAAAATTAAACCTTGTATTCTGGTTTCATAAAGCATAGGATCACCAGAGAATAGAAAAAATTCCAAATGCAATTACAATAACAATGGCTCGACTTCCAAGAATATCTCCCTCCGGCATACCTGTGCATGTTATTCAGCGGGGCAATAACCGTCAGGCTTGCTTTGTTTGCGACGACGATCATGGTGTTTATGTAGGATGGCTAAAAGAATATTCAAAGAAGTACAGAGTTGATATCCATGCCTGGGTGATGATGACCAACCATGTCCACTTGCTGTGCACGCCCCGGCAGGAGGGAGGAATCAGTCGAATGATGCAGTCATTGGGACGTCGGTATGTTCAATATTTCAACTATGAAAATCGCCGTAGCGGAACGTTGTGGGAAGGGCGTTTTAAATCATGCCTGATCCAGGCTAAGCG
This sequence comes from Thermodesulfobacteriota bacterium, assembly GCA_034723545.1. Classification (GTDB taxonomy): domain Bacteria; phylum Desulfobacterota; class Desulfobulbia; order Desulfobulbales; family SURF-16; genus JAGHCC01. The sequence goes on from JAYEPA010000057.1 coordinate 2,339, forward strand.
TTATCTATTGGAAGTCTATAGATATATAGAGCTAAACCCAGTTCGAGCAGAGATGGTGGCAGATCCAGGAGAATATCGCTGGTCCAGTTATCAAATCAATGCTTTAGGTAAGATTTCTGATTTATGTACACCCCATCAGGAGTATTTATCTTTGGGAAATGACTCAACTGCCCGGCAGAGAAATTATCGTGAGCTTTTTGCTCATCAAGTGGACGGGGAGCTCCTGGAGGAGATAAGGGCTAATACCCACAAGGGTATGGCTGTTGGCAGTGATCGATTCAAAGTAGAGCTGGAAACGCGGACAGGAAGACGCCTGAAATCTAAAAAGAGAGGGCGCCCAGCAGGGTGGAGAAAAGTTAAAATTTAATTCCACTCCGACCCCTTTAAACTATTAGTTGTAGTCATATGGAATATTTGAGTTCCGTTAACCTCTGTTGTCTGTGTCGGTTATGAAGAAAATCTGTATCTATTCAGCTGCACCCCATCTTCGTCCATTTAAGCCTTTTCGAATAGCACCAGTATGCTTCAAAGTCTTAAATAAACGAATATGGGGCACATCTGAATAGATACATTCGGTGGTTTTGGTCATTTTGAGATACTCGCTGAATAGTTACGAAAATCTGAGTTTAAAATCAACATGTTGTAGATACTCAGCTTCCTGTTCAAGGCTGGCGAGTTGTAATGGATGTTTTTTCAATTCGTCCTTTGCAAACTGGAGGGTTAATGTATTGTTATTTATTGTGATTTTTTCAATAACCGCTGTTTCTTCTTTTCGGGAACGATGCAGCAAAGTGGCAAGACGCAGGATCACCACAAGTCTCAGGGCTTTAGTCTGACTGTTCTCAGGTAAATCACTGAAAAGTTTTTTGGTTATCTTTTTCCGGTGACAGCGTACAAGTACACTCATCCAGTCTTGTTCTTCAAAGGAAAATCCGGGTAGATCTGCATTGTCCAGCAGGTAGGCACCATGTTTTTGATAACCACTAAGTGAAACCGCAAGGCCAATCTCATGCAGACTGCTTGCCCAGTGCAGTAATTCTGCGTCTTCCAGATGCAGGTTCCATTCTTTTTCACAGCCAGTTAACAAACGATGCGCTGTTAAGCTCACTCTCCTGGCATGTTTCTGGCTGATCTGAAATCGATGCTGTACGCTTGAAACCGTTTTTAGGCGGGTGTCTTCACTCTGAATACGGCCAAGACGTTCATAGAGTAATCCTTCCCGCAAGGCTCCTTCAGAAACCTGCATGGTTTTAATTTTCAGTGCTTCAAAAGTAGCAATGAGGATAGCCAGTCCGCCTGGAAAAACAGGTTGGCGATCACTCTTTAAGCCAGGAAGAATAAGGTTTTTCAGATGTCCGGCATCAATCATTCTATCCCGTATCTCATATAAGCTATCCAGGGTGATGTTGTAGGACTCAAGACCGAGTCCATTAACAACCCTGCCTACGGCTTTGATGGTGCCAGACGCCCCTGTGGCAGAGGTCCAGTCTGCTTTTTGAAAATAGCGTCTCACCGGACGCAGTTTCAGATGGGCAGTAATACAGGCCTTTTTCCAGTACTTTTTGTTGAGCTTTCCCTTTTGAAAGAACCTGCGACTCATGCTGACACAACCCATATTGAGACTCCGCAGATGCTGAGGTTCGAAGTTTTCACCGATAATTAATTCAGTGCTGCCTCCACCAATATCCATCACAAAGCGTTTGCCCTCTTCTTCAACCAGGGAATGGGAAACACCCAGATATACAAAGCGAGCCTCTTCCTTTCCACCTATGACAGAGATAGGATGTCCCAGAGCCTCACTTCCATGTTGTAAGAAAATCCGGGCATTTTTCGCCTGGCGAAGTGTTTTGGTACCGACAGCCGCCACACTGCCCTGTGGTAGATCATTCACACGTTCGCCAAAACGCTTGAGGCAGAAAAGGGCACGTGTCCGGGATTCTTTGGACAATCTGCCCTTTTCATCAAGACCTGCACCCAGGCGCACCATCTCCTTTAAATTGTCGAGAATGTGGATATGACCGTCTTCAATGCGAGCAACAACCATATGAAAACTATTGGAGCCCAGGTCGATGGCTGCTAAATGTTGTTGTTTTGGTTGTTGATCAATCACAGGTCACCTAAAGCTATATGGAAAAGAAAAAAATAAAAATGTTACTGATTTGGTTGATATTGTCGTTTGTCGGACAGGTTTTGTCAAAGGGTGTTCCGATCAAAGAGAGTGATAAGTGAGTGATAAGTGATAAGAAATCGCTTTTTCAGCGATTAGCCTGAAAGGACAAAATTACGATTATCTCCGCTCTTGCAACCTAAAAATTTACAGTTAACCGTTCGAATAATTGGTGTCAAGAGAAAATCTAGGTG
>JAYEPA010000058.1:0-37177 GCA_034723545.1 Thermodesulfobacteriota bacterium
CTCCCATGGTCCTGACAGTTGTCTCAGCGGCTCGGCGATGGCCTGGAAACGGGCAAGACGGGCAGTATCCTGGTTCATAAATGAAAGAAGCGGCATGATGCCCTTATCAAGAATAAATTCGGCAGCCCGCTGGCTGAGCAAAACCTCGGCGCAGGGTTTCAGGCGTGATTCTTCATTTTCCCTGTAAACGTGAAGTGGCAGATTGTTGATGTCCAGGACACTGCCCGGCCGAAGCTGCCAGCCATGGCGGCTGAAAGCCTGACCCAGAAGAAGCGAGCAGGCAAAACAGGGGTTGCCCCAGAGATATGACCGGTGTTCAGACCCGCTCACCATTTCCTCGAATTCAAATCCTTCCACGGGATCGGTATCTGCCCCATAAGGCAGCCGGAGAAGAAAACGGGGCAGAACAAGGCCAAGATATGCGGCTTCCGGAAGCTGGCGCAGTATTTTCCATGCCTGTTCCTCATCAGGGCCGGCAGAAGGGAGCCAGTCATCGGGATCAGGTGTTTCAGCAAGGGACTTTTCACATAATAATGCATCACCGGCAGCGGCGATGAAGGGAGCGCCCGCTGCTTTGGCAATTCTGGCCATGCGGCCCAGCAGTTCGATATCATCTCGATTCTGTTCAAAGGTATAGTTGCCGGCCACAACCGCCCAGGGCTCACCGCCAACAGTCTCAACCGCCTTCTCCACCAGGAGCCTGTACATTCCTGTTCTGCGGAGATCGTCTGTGCGGTTCAGGTCTTCCGCCAGCTCGGCCTTTGAGAGATCAAGCAGGTAGAGTTGAAGTTGAACGTCGGTTTCCAGTCTTTTGACAAGAAAATAAAGTCCCCGCCAGGCCTCTTCCACGGCCTGAAAATCAGGATGGTGTAAAATCATCCGCATCAGCTCACCTGTGGCCGCATCCACTGCGGCAAACATTTCATCCAGTTGCGGATGTGGCCTGGGCGCCAGATGCGGACCTACAATCTCCTGCATAAATGAGTCCCATTCAGATGGTGGTTGTCCGGCTGGTATCGGCTCATCGGCTGTTTGCTCTATAATCCGGTCAAGAAGATCTCCGGTTGTCTGTTTGGCTGTGCCAGGCAGAACTTCTTGATCTCCTTTCCAGGATTCGGGCGCTTCAACCGGGGACTCGGCACCCTGCAATTCTTCAGCAACGGCAGCGAATGTGGCCGGGTCCTTGAGGCTTTCCCTGGTGTCCTTCAATGCCTGGAACACTTCAAGACGCCTGTAAAGCGCATCAGGATGGAAATCATCAAGTTCGGAAAAGTGAATGCTGACCGGAGGAGCGTTTTCCCCAAGAATGGACAGCTCAATCTTCACTGCAAGTTTTGCCAGCTCCTTATCGAAATTGTCACGATCCACCAGAATGGGTCGCAGATTTGACAATGGCGTCCCCGACTGTTCCCGGCTGCGGTTTGCCCGACCGCTGAAATCCCCCATGAGAAGGATACGAAAAGGCGTTTCCGCTTCCAGAGCACCGTGGGTCTCTTTCATTGAAGCGACAAGATTAAAATCAAGTTCACCGAATGAGATGGGCTTTGGCATGGTTTTGCTCCTTATGGATTACAAACGGTTACGAAAATCGATCCAAACTTGGTCAAAAGAACTCCATTATAAGAATCTCAACCCGAACATGGTCATTTCTCCTATTGCAACACCTGACAGACGTATAAGCCTGATTAAATCACCGATTGATTCATCAATGAAAACATAAAATCCTTTGAAGCACTCTCACTCCCGTGGTATCTTTTTCAACTTAAAAATATTCAGAAAGATCTGATCAACAAAAAGGAGCTAATTATGAGTGAACGAAACGAAGCCGCCACCTTCCAGGGTAACCCCTTAACGTTGGTGGAAAAAGAAATAAAAGTGGGCGACAAGGCCCCTGATTTTACCGTCCTGCAAAACGACCTGTCTCCTGCCACGCTTTCCGACTATGACGGCAAGGTTTTGATTCTTGCCCTGGTGCCCTCCCTTGATACCCCAGTCTGTGACATGGAGGTCCGCCGCTTTAACAATGAGGCTGCCGCTCTCGGCGATGACATCAGGATTCTCACCGTCAGCATGGATCTTCCCTTTGCCCAGGCCCGCTGGTGCGGAGCGGCAGGTGTTGAGGCTGTGCAGACTCTGTCCGATCACCGGAATGCCTCTCTCGGAGAAGGATATGGGGCATTGATCAAAGAACTTCGGCTGCTCACCCGCGCCGTGTTTGTTATCGACCGTGACAGGACGATCAAGCATGCGGAGTACGTCAAGGAAATCACCGAGGAGCCTGACTACGCGGCAGCCCTGGATGCGGCCAAAGCCGCGCTCTCCTGACACCCTGATCATCGCAAGTAGACAACTGCAACAAAACTAACCTTCATCTCCGCAAGCGGGAACAACGAAACATGAAAGCTTTAATGTTTTTTTGCACATGTACACTCCCATTTTTGGAGAAATTACAAACTTTCATATATACAAATTGATACGAATGGGTTCAGACTCGGTCAGGCGGGTGCTTAGAAAAACCGGCGCCTGTCAGATCAAGTCTGAACTATCCCATATCATCCAACTCCACCGCCACCACCACCGCCTTTACCTGTATTGGTAACCACGGCCTCATCCGCAATTATCATCCATAATTTGCAAGAGGCTACTTGCACTGCGGCTATCAACGATGTTGCACTCCAGGCAACTGCTCCATAAAGGTTCGAGCGAATTTCTGGCAGTTATTACTAAGTAGGTTATAATATGTATTGCAGTTCCATTCGGCTATTCTGAAGGCCGTGCATATCTGATCTCCCCAGACTCTTTTGGGATTAGGAGTATAGGAGTCACTAATACGGTAATGTCCTTGCATATCATGGTGGGTGCTAATCTTTACCAATTCTGTAGCTCTGCCGCTAAACATTCCTATCGTCAATACTGCGTTGTTGGTAACAGCATTCAATGGAATAATCTGTATGTGACTGTGATGACCTAAGCGCAATCCAAGTCCTATCGTGGGTATCCACATGTGCATAACGCGGTATAACCCATCACGAAAAATATAATGTTCGATTTCCCCCCTACTGTAATTATCGTTAATGTGTGGCCAAACTGGCATGGTTCCATCTTTATCATACATATGCGAGCTAGAACTGGTTGAGGAGCTGAATTTCATCTTATTTCTCCTTTCGTGTTTATGTTGTTAACATATTCGCCTGATGCCTCCCAATGCTGTTTAATCCTCCTGGCTCTAACCATTTTCTTGCCTTTATTTTCAGAATCTCCAAATTTATCAACTTCCCGGGTGTTTTGACCAACGGCGCATTCTTGCCTGAGGACAGTGTATAAACACCCACAACAGATATCGGTTATTTAAAACTCAACTCCGGTATCTTTTTTGCAATATTTGCAACTTTAACACGATCGGCCACACTATCGAAGCGAACTACTCTGTCTTCGTTGTTCCGTCCACCTGGCTGTTTTCGGAAGACACCTTGACGTCCGACCTCAACCACTGTGTTTCCATCAGCACAAACGCCGACGTGAATTATATGTTCATCGCTTCATTTGGTAAGTGTACCTTTGTCTTGCCCAGCATACTTTCTTTCTCCTTTGGCTCTCTCCTTCTTCATAATCTCTGTCGTTCAACATCAAAAAACGTCAACTTTTCGGTTCAACAGCTATTTCACGTCATAAACAAATCCCTCATCACCAACCGTCACCTTCACCTCACCAATCTGCTCACCTTCTGCCATCCGACTCAGCAATTCCCTGCTCAATTCCGGCAACAAGGTATGTGACAGAATATGATCAATATTTCTCGCTCCGCTGTCAACCTCGGTGCAGCGGCTGGCGATTGCTTCGACCACGTCATCACCATAGGTGAAAGTTGTATTGCGGTTTTCCCGCATCCGTTTGGCAACGGCGTTCAGCTTCAGTCTGGTAATAAAGCGCAGATTGTCATCCGTAATCGGGTAATAAGGGATTACTTTCAGCCGTCCGAGAAAGGCAGGTTTAAAGTGGTCCTGCAACTCGGGGCGCAGAGTATCGGCAAGGGCCTCCGGTTCCGGTTTGGTCTCTTCATCGGCGCAGACCTTCATAATGGTGTCGGTGCCAAGGTTTGAGGTGAGGATAATCAGGGTGTTTTTAAAATCAATGCGCCGCCCCTCACCGTCTTCCAGCATGCCTTTATCAAAGACCTGATAAAAAAGCTCCATTACGTCGTTGTGGGCCTTTTCCACTTCGTCCAGAAGGACAACGCTGTATGGCCTGCGCCTCACCGCCTCGGTAAGCACCCCGCCCTCACCATAACCAACATAGCCGGGGGGAGAGCCTTTCAGGCTGGAAACGGTGTGGGCCTCCTGATACTCGCTCATATTGATGGTGATAACATTCTCATCCCCGCCATAGAGAAGGTCCGCCAGGACCAGGGCGGTTTCGGTCTTGCCCACTCCGCTTGGACCGACAAGCATGAACACCCCTGTGGGTTTGGAAGGATCTTCGATACCGGCATGGGCAGTCTGGATGGTCTGGGCCATGGCACGTAAAGCATGGTCCTGGCCGATGACCCGTTTGGCCAGAAGTTTATCAAGGTTCATCACCGTGGTGATTTCATCGGTGAGCATCCTGCCTGTTGGGATCCCGGTCCAGCCGGAAATAACCTCGGAGATGACATTGGAATCAACCGATATCTGGACAAGGGGCTCATCTCCCTGGACCTCGGCGAGTTCTGCTTCCAATTCTTGCAACTCTTCCCGTTCTTCAGCCAGTTCTGAAGCAGCAGGATCCTCCTCGTGCAACTCCAGGATCTCCTTCCGTGCGGCAACGATCTTGTCCGCAACCTCCATTTCCGCCTTCCATTTCGCTTCAAGTCCCTCAAGGCTATTTTGCGTTTCCTCCCTCTGGGTAGCCAACTCTTCAAGGCGTTCGCTATGATCCTGACCCATCAGGACCTCTCTTTCAAGAATGCTTGCTTCACGGTCAATCTGGCCGATGCGTCGCGATGCCTCCTCAACAGCCGAAGGACTGGTGGTCAACCCTATGGCCACCCGGGCACAAGCCGTATCGAGCACGCTGACCGATTTGTCCGGCAGCTGTCTGCCGGTAATATAGCGATGAGAAAGATGAACAGAATCAGCCAGGGCCGCATCAGTTATCATCACCTTGTGATGATTTTCGATAAATGGAGCAATAGCCCGCATCATGACCATGGCCTTTTCTTCATCTGGTTCTTCTATTTTAACGACCTGGAAACGGCGGGCCAGGGCCGCATCCTTTTCAAAATATTTTTTGTATTCTGCCCAGGTTGTGGCGGCAATGGTGCGCAGTTCACCTCTGGCCAAGGCGGGTTTAAGTAAATTTGCCGCATCTCCGGCTCCGGCGGAAGCACCGGCCCCAATCAAGGTATGGGCCTCATCAATAAACAAAATAATGGGCACCGGCGAGCCTTTCACCTCGTTTATCACCTGCTTGAGCCGTTCTTCAAACTCGCCCTTGATGCCCGCACCCGCCTGTAAAAGGGCCAGATCAAGGGTGTGAATGGCCACTCCCTGCAAGGGCGGCGGGATATCGCCTTCGGCGATTCGCAGGGCAAAACCTTCAACCACCGCTGTCTTACCCACCCCGGCCTCACCGGTCAAAATCGGGTTATTCTGGCGCCGGCGGATGAGGATATCCACCATCTGACGAATTTCAAAATCACGACCAAGCACAGGGTCTATCTCACCCTTTTTGGCCTTGTCTGTAAGGTTAACCGTATATTGGGCCAGGGCCTGTCCCTTGCCGCCGGCAATCGGTGCAGCAGCGCCCCTACCTGCTGCAGGTGATGCTGCCGTGGAAACCTCTTCACCTTCCTCAATCGAATCTGCAGTCAGATCAGCAAAGGATTCCGTCAGGGTCTCAACTGAGATTTTTTTGAACAGGGATGAGCTTGCATACAGCCCCCTTGCCATCTCGGCATTGGAAAGCAGGGAAATAATGATATGACCGCTGCGAATGGCGCCTACCTGAAAATCAACCGAGGCAACAAGCCATGCCTCTTTTATCATTTGCGGAATGCGAGGAGAAAGGGCCGGCGTGCGAGAATTACCCGTCTTGAATTCCTCGATGGTCCTGGTCAAATCACCAATCAGATGCGATTCGTTTATCTCAAAATAGCGGAGAATTTTTTGAAAATCGGTATCATTGATATCAATGAGTTTGATGAAGAAATGTTCCAGCTCCACATCATAATGGGTATGTGACAGACACAAACCTGCAGCTGATTCAAGGGATTTTCGACAGGCCGAGTTCAATTTTCCGATCAACGACTTCAGATTTGATATTGCCATAAGAATCTCCTTTTTTTCATTTAACTCCATTTTCCAAACGACTTTTTAGCTTCTTGGTAACAGCCATCCCGGCGAACCAGCACAACCGATAAGCGAATGAAATGAGACATCGAGAAATAAAAGTTAGTCTCTCATAGAGGCGCAGAGACCCAAAGAAAAAAACTCTGTGAACTCTGTGCCCCTGCGAGAGACTTTCATATAAACAAGACAAAAGGGCAGCTGCATTTTGAACGTCGAACATCGAACGTCCAACATCGAATGATGAATTAAGGAAAATCTAATCAGATAACATCCTTAATTCGAAGTTGGATGTTCAGTGTTCGATGTTCGATGTTCATCTTTTCATATTTCTTTTAAAATAGAGGCCGATCTCCGGTTGTTACGTTTAACATCTCATCAGCTAAATCCCTTCCTCCTCAAACGTGATATACGGGTCATGCAGGTGCTCATGGCCGGGGCTCTTAATCCAGGTTGACCATCCCAGGCGTGGGGCAGGAGTCTCCACTCCCAGAATACAGGGCGGCACATCTTCTTTTTTCAACAGTACGCGCACGTCAAATTCATATTCAATGCCCACCATATAGCGGACAAAAGAAAAAATCGGATGCAGCAGGTCACCGCTGGGCAGAAAACGCAGGAAGTCATCAATCCCCATCGGTCCGAGATTGACCCGAAATTTCGTCTGGCAATCCCAGATAAAACTGCCGCATATCGCATCCACTCCCAATTGCGAATTTGCCATGCCAATACTGGTCTGGTCTTCAGGAGACAGGGGAATCATCCTTTCGACAAACTGTTCAACCGACACCGAGGTGCCCGCATAATAGGCCACAGCGGATTCAATGGACACTGCCGAAGGAATCTGCCTCGACAAGAGACCGCTGTAAAAGGAGAGTGATTCCTCCGGCAGGCCGATACGCCCACGAAGTCCCATGGTTCCCAGTCCGGCAAGACTCAGCAGATAGCCGGACAGCTTGTCTTTGGAACCGGGCAGGTATGTTACAGAGAACTGGTATTTTTTCCAGGCCAGATAGAAAAGAGAAATAAGGCGGTGGTGGAAAATATCGAAAAAGGCGCTGATGCTGAAATCCTTCTGGCGTTTCCGCTCAACAGCCATTTCGTTATACCAGTGGGGCAACAGGCCGGATGGACCGATAAGGCCCATAAAAGCGATATCCATGGTGCAGGGTTCTTCTTTCTCTGCTGGGGAAAAGCCGACAATATCACTGGGGGCAAAAGCCAGGCCCGGAGGAACAGAAAAACGTACCGCCTCCTGACGCGGATCCAGGGTCTGGCCCAGGGGTTTCCTGTCCGGATAAAGCTTCTCCAGCAGCTCAACAGCCTTAAAAAAGGAATAGGTATAAAATTCCTCTTCAAAGCTCTCTTCTAAAGGAGAACTCGATTGCCGCTTCTCGGGGGCCACTCTTTCAACACCTCACGTTTCTGGATTGTCCGGACCACCAACTGGCTGAATGAATTAACCGACACGTATTGGCCGAGAAACCTTTCCAGAATACTGGTAAAAAGAAAAAGTCCGGTGCCGACGTACTTATCTGCATCAAATTCGATTTCAACCTGCACCCCCCGTCCAAGGGAACGTCCCATCCTCTTGGTGACATAACGCGATTTCAGGCCGGAAATCCCACTGATCTGCTGCCGTGTTGTCGGCGAATTGTCAAAATCATACAGTCTGAGGATTTCACGTAGAGCCTCCTCGCCACCCTGGACGATTGACAGATAGTTCAGGGACAGATGAGATATGAGGCGCCAATGCAAACCACCACCCAGTGCGGGACGACGACAGGGGGTTGGCTTCATCATGCCGCTTACCTTGACAAGGGGGGCTGCAATATCCAGATCAAAATCTCCCTTTGGAGCGCCGAATGGCAGCTTGGACGGCAGATCCCTGTTCGTACAGGTGGTGTGGAGCAGCAAAATCTCCACGCCCGGATCGGTGGGCTTGAAATCAAGATCAGCAAAGGAAAGAAAGACCTCTGTGCCGTTGTCACCCTTTTTGCCGGACTGACGACGCTGAATATGCCAATAAGCCCTCCTGCTGTACGAGTCATCTCCGCTCAGGTGGTGGCGCCTGGAATAAAAAGGTCTGTATTCATACTGCTTGCCGAGACTTGCCGTTGACGAGGCTGTCACCCTGTCAATACTGTAGACTTCGGTGCTCTCCCGTTTTCTAAGATCAGGCACCACCTGATATTCAGTCTCGCGCTGTTCCACCCGGATCGGTTCTGCAATTTTTGAAAACAGATTAACGGCCGGAGCAGCATTAAGACGGAAGGTATCCCTGTTTACGACAATATTGCTCTTGGCAGTCCTGTTCAGATAGATCCGGATATCCAGTGTGTCGTCAATTATTTCTTCCTTCAATCTATCGAGGCCAAGCAGATCAAAAAAGAGAAATTTCTCCGGAAAACAAAAATACTCAAAAAGCAGACGATAACCGGGAAACGACCTCTTGGAAAAAGGTAAAACCCCTTCCTCATCCCCAAAGCCAACCGGGCTGATTGACGAGGGAGCCAATGTAATACTCCTTGCTGCTCCAGCGCCGGCCCCGGCTTCACATTCCACATGACAAACATTATTAAACAGCAACTCGTACAGATGAAAAACATGCTGATGCTGGCCATGCAGAAAAAAACGCAGCCTCTTCCATTCAAGCTCGGAAAAAGGGATATTATTTGCCGTTTTCAGCTGAAGGTGAATGGCCTGCTGGGCATCCTTCACCAGCACCTTCGGCTCTTTGAGGCCTGCTGCGACTACTTCCACCGGCCAGATATGCACCGGCTGACAACTGGTGAACTGACAGGGGGTGCCGTTGACCGGTTTGGAATAGAGCTTTGTGCCGCGGTCGATCAGGTAGCCGACCTCGGTTATATTCTGCATGATCGGCTCGAAGCGGACTATGGTCACTGAAGGGATGGGATTATTATAATGTGGATAAATAACATTAAATAACGATTCCGTAATGGCCGGAAAATCGTCATCAATTTTCTTGTGAATGCGACCGCTGATAAAAGCAAAGGCTTCGATCAACCGTTCTGTATGGGGATCTGTCGACTTATCCTGCTCCAGGAGAAGCCGGCCGGCTATCTTGGGGTATTTCCCGGCAAACTCAGCCCCCATTTGCCGGACATAGCTCAACTCCTGTTCATAATAATTCAGCAGGGCATCATCCATTTAATGTCTACTTGTAAATATTCAGATGGGGCCACCAAATTGGTCTAACCACCGTTCTGTAACTGTTCAGGAGTGCTCCTGAATAGTTACGTCTACTTTAAGATAGAGTACTTACTTCGGTGCAAATCATACCTTGTATCAAAAACCACCGGCTCAACAATAGGATCCACAACCAGCACCGCATTAATCCTGAACCTGAGATCCCTGCCGGTTCCGGCGGGAGAATCAATATGAACCGCGACATTTTTCAGCCTTGGCTCAAACCGTGTTATGGTTTTTTCAATTTCCAGGCGCAGTTTTGATCTCACGGAGACGTTTGCCGGATTGCTGCTGGTGAAGTCCGGCAATCCATAGAGGACAAGAGAATCACTGACCTCTCTGTATGAAGACGAAACAGGGATAATAGTACGTCTCGTATTCAGGAGGTTCTCCAGATCCCGTGCCACGGTATCCTTGATCTGGCCGACGGAAAATTCCGGGGCAGGCTCGGCAGAAACATCCGGTTCCTGATCAATGAGCCTGTCCAGAATTGACGCCTGAACATTCAGTCTGTTCTTCATCTAAAACAAATCAGACTTTCACGTTCTTCTCAAGGTCCCAACCAGCTGCCACATTACCACCACCGCTGCCGTCTGCACGTTTTTGCTGGGTGTAAGTCCACTCGATCTTACCATAGTTAAAGGAGACCTCCTCAAGAGGTAGTGTCTCGCCACCTTGGGAAGATCCACCCGGGCGGACTGAACTTACAATGCAGTCGCTCATCTTGTACTCCATGTATTGCACCTTGTCGCCACCTGCCCGGCACAAGGCAAGAACGACCTCTGAAATGTGGGTCCCATCGGCGCATGCCACTGCCAGCTTTGGAGACGCCTTATCCAGTGCCTTGACAATAGAAAAATCCTGAAAATCGGCCCGTTCCGAAGAGGCTCCGCCCCCGCTGCTGGCTGATGCGGATGCTGTTTGAGATACCCCTGCGCTATACGAGAGCACCTCTATCTGGTCTGCATGGGCGTCATCCGTGCTTTCTCCGGGTATATCAGCAATTTTTAAAAATGCGTCAAATGCCATAGTCTGTTCCCTCCATTTTTTTGTTGAATTTTGTTGTTCTCAACTCTGATGAACCCGTAAAAAGTCTTTTTTCCACCACAGAGAGCACAGAGAAATTCTTTTTATTACAATTAGTTGCCTCTGTGAGCTCTGTGTGCTCTGTGGTTAATTTGTAGTTTTTACAAGATCGTCAACTCTAACAACAGTTGAGTTGTTAAGATTGTTAGCTCACCAGCTCATTACCCCTTTGCAGGCGGTGGCAGGTCCGCAACCAGCCGCAACGAGATGGTCAGTTCATCCAACTGGTAGTGGGGCTTAAGAAAGGCCACAGCCCGATAAGCACCGGGTTTACCAGGGATTTCACTCACATCAATCCTTGCCTCACGCAAGGGAAATTTGGCCTTCATCTCCTGTCCGGCATCGTCATCCAAAAGGACATAATTGCTAATCCACCGGTTCAAAAAATCCTGGGCATTCTTGCGAGTCATAAAGCTGCCGATTTTATCGCGCATTATTGATTTGAGATAATGAGCAAAACGTGAGACGGCAAGAATATACTGGAGCTGCGAGGACAGTCTGGCATTGGCATTGGCAGAATCCGAATCATAGACCTTGGGCCTGTTGCCTGTCTGCACACTGAAAAACGCCGCATAATCCGTACCCTTACAATGCAACAGCGGCACAAAACCCAGATCGGCAAGCTCCTTTTCCCGCCTGTCGGTTATGGCAATCTCCGTGGGGCATTTCAGGGCCACATCCCCCTCATCGGTTTTAAAGGTATGCACCGGCAGCCCCTCAACAAGACCGCCGCCTTCAACACCGCGAATAGCGGCACACCAATGGTATTTGGCAAAGGCTTCGGTCAGCCGGGTGCCAAGGGCATAGGCCGCATTGCCCCACAGGTATTTCTTGTGATCAGTGCCATCCACCCGTTCTTCAAAATCAAAGGCCTCCACCGGCACATTCTCTTTGCCATAGGGCAATCGCATGAGGATGTGGGGCATGGCCAAGGCGACATAACGCGAGTCTTCCGATTCCCGGAAGGATTTCCACTTGGCATACTCCACACTTTGGAAGATTTTGGCCATATCCCGGGGTTCGCCAAGCTCGGTGAAACTGTCAAAATTAAAAAGTTGAGGTGATGCCGCCGAAATGAATGGGGCATGGGCAGCGGCTGCGACCTGTGAAACCTTCTCAAGCAGGGCCATATCCTGGGGATGGTTGCTGAATTCATAATCCCCAATCAGGGCGCCATAGGACGCGCCTCCAAACATACCGAACTCTTCTTCATAGATCTTTTTAAAGAGGGTGGACTGGTCAAACTCACTGGCCTTTTCCATATCCGTAAGCAGGTCCTTCTTGGATACGTTCATCACCCTGATCTTGAGTTTTTCTCCGGTTTCCGTCTGATCAATCAAATATTGAAGACCTCGCCAGGAAGCCTCAAGTTTCTGAAAATCTTCATGGTGCATGACTTCATTGAGCTGGTCGGAAATCAATTTATCAATGGCACTGATCCTGGCATTAATCATGGCCTCCGTATTTTTGGAAACCGTAATCTCCCCTTCCATGATCTGGGAGACAAACTCACCCACCACATCTTTTGCAAAGTCTCGCTGGCTTTCCTCTCTGGCAAGACGCCCATCATCAATTATCTGGTCCAGGAGGCTTTTTTCTTCCTGCACTTCCGTTGCCTGTGCGGCTTCCGGCTGGACCTTTTGTTCATTTTTCGCCATGTGGTCCCTCTCCCTTACTCTTTAGTTTCATCTTCCCGTTTAGTGACACCGGCTTCCTTGCCCAACTTTTCCAGAGAATCCGTACTTGAAATAACCTCCTGGAGCAATTCATCCAATTTATCGTTGCCATCCAGCTTATTGAGCAGCTCAGAAAGCCGCTTTCTGGCTTCAACAAGTTTGCGCACCGGCCCGACCTGCTCGGAAACCCGTTCCGGATGAAAATCATCCATGGACTTAAAACGAAGTTCAACAGCTATCTGGGAATCGTCATCAATGAGCTTGTTATCCACTCTATAGGCGATTCTCGGCTTCATGCCCTCCAGCACATTGTTGAAGTTGTCGCGATCAATCTCAACAAATTTCCTCTCTTTGAGTTTGGGCAACGGTTCATCAGGCTTGCCGGACAAATCCGCCAGCACCCCGACAACAAAGGGGATTTCCTTCATCTCAATCGCATCTCCCACCTCCACATCATAGGTGATCTGGACCCTGGGGGACCTTACCCGGTCAAGAGTATGCTGTAGACTTTCTTTGGCCATATCATTTCTCCTTTTTCGTAACTATTCAGCTCAACAGCTATATCAGCTCATATGCCCCATTGCCTTAGTAACATCCAATGTGCAAATTTTCTTCAATATCTCCCGGGAACGATATATATCATCATCAGGAGCACCCTCAATTGACAAACACTGATAAAGGGTATCAAGCACCTCGGCTATCCAAATGGGCGATTCCCACCGTAAGAGCTGTAACTCTTCCATCAGGGTATTCAATTCTTCGGCAATGGGCCGGGCCAGATCAGGCCGGTTGCCTTTTAAACAGAGCTTAGCCATAAGAAGCCGGAAATTCGTTTTTTCCCGTATGGACTGAGCGCTGCATGAGGCGCCTAACAGTTGCTCCAAGGCCTGCTTAATCCCCTCCGCTTCCAGTTTTGCCAGGGCATCCCGCCACACGGCCTCTTCAATACCGGCAGATCCGAGTAAACGGTTCACACGGTAGGCTGCCACGGGACCTGTGGAAAAAGGAAGCTTCGCGGAAGGCAGCGCCTCATTTTCCTCTGATGGTTCTTGAACACCAATCTCTTCCCGCACCTCTTCTTCCAGCTCCTCTGCCATGGGATCGGAAGAAGCAGCATCCGGCTCCAGCTCTTTCTTTTCTTTCAGGATACCGGCAACAAGACGATCACAGTCTTCCAAAGCCGTCTTAAATTCCGCCAATCTCGGGGCCTGACGTCCAAATTTTTCATCCACTGTTTCATCAAGACGCTTGAACTCTTCAAGGCAGCCTGCCACATGTCCAGACAAAATTTCATAGAATGATTTCGGGGAACCGACGACAGCAGCGTCGAAATCCTCGATTGTTAATTTCCCTTCGGCAATGGCCTCTTCCCGGGCCTTACGTTTATTGTCATCCACATCACCATACTGATTACGGATGTCCTGTTCAGCGCCAACCTGCCGCGACTCCTGCCACTTCATCCAGGAATAACCCGGTGTCGTGCCGCGGTCGGTCACGGGAATCTGCTTGATGGCCAGCCACACCTTGTCATTTATAAATTCCAGGGGCCCCACCCTGTAGTCGAGGTCATCATCCTCAATCAGCGGATAGACATGGTCCCAGAACTGCTGCAGAAATCCGGTCATAATCCGCAGTCCGACATGCAGGCCCTCAAATCCTTCCTTTGCGGTTAAAGATTCAAGCAGCCAGGCGCCAATCTGCAGGTCCTTGGTCTTCTCCGTCAGCACCGTTACGGAAATTTCAATGACTTTGTCCCAATCAGAAGTTTTGATTTCATGCTGCCAATCTCCCCGCTCCAGCACATCATCAGCCCTTCGTGCCTCTTTAATCTCATCATAGACCGGGTCATAGCGTAAAGATTCACCGGCAGGGTTTTCACCGGGAATCGGGGTCAGGATCGCTTCTATATCAATTGTTTTTGTAATATTTTCACCTACACTGAATCATTACTTATTTTTTTCATCGCTGATGTTATTGCCGGTGAAATTAAACACAATCTCACGAATCTCCAGCAGGGAGATATCTTCACCACCCACCTCAAAAACGTGCTGCCCCACACCCTTGGCAAAAGGACCACCAAGGGAGATCCAGTCAGTCATGCGGCCCATTTTGATCCGTTCATCCTCTTGGAGAAACGAGTCGGGGTAGAGTACCGGCAGATAGCAGTTCATGGTAAACCCTTCCCAAGTGGTCACATTGGCGGGAATCCAGAGAAGATCAAGAAGTGTTTGCGGAGGAGCGATGGAAAGTTCCCGCAGGGATTCAAAGGGAATCCATAAATAACGTTCGTGAACGAAAACTTCAAGAAACGGGACAAGGAAGGAATCCGTGTCGCGCAGGCCGGTAAAGGAATTGTTGTTTAACGTGCCGGAAATGGCGGGCCGCAAGGATTCAAGACGGTTGAAAAGATCTGCGGCTTCATCGACTTTGTCACCAGCCAGTTTCTCCCTGGCCGAGATAAAAAGATTAAGATAGGCGGGGGGCTCGCCGAGAAAAGACGCAGCCCGGTTATGCTCCGTGACTTCATGCCGTTCCTGCTCCGCATGGATCAGATTCCTGAAACCAAGAGAACCCGCTTCACGGCTGCTGTCCTGGGCGGAAAGCGCCTGCAGATGGCGATCAGCTTTATCCCATTCACCGCAGTAGCAGAGCACCTGGAACAACAGGGTACGGCTGACCGGATCAGCGGGAGAGTTTTTCACCAAGGCAACAAGCTGCTGTCGGGCCTCGGAGAGCTTTCCCGCCTTAATCAATTCTTTTACTTCCATAACAGACACCCTCTTTCAACTTTCAGGACAATAAAATCCAGCTGACGACAGGACATCGAGTGCATCGTGGAAACAAAAATAACATTAACATGAATTATGTTAAATTACGATAATTTCAAGTAAAATATCCCAAAATCCGGAATCTCAAATCCGAAAATGATTTACCGCACCATCCACATTTGTTCAAAATCAACACGGCTCAAAGGCCTTTGAAAAAGAGCAAGAGTTGCGTGCTCCATAAGGCCGCCCAGGAACAGGGAGTTGGGGACGGCATTGATTTTTTCTTTAAGAAAAAAGTGCACATGGCAGATCAATGTAAAAAGATCATTCATGTTCTCTGTTCTCAAGGGCAAAAAAATTTCCCGGGTGCCGGCAAAAGAGGCCGCGCTCCCGTCCCACTCCGGCATGGCCCCTTGCTGGTTTAGAATCTCACGTCTTGCATCGGCCATTTCCGTCCAGTTCGACGGAGGGGGACGCAGCAGCAGCATATCGTCCTGGAGCTGCGCAAGAGAGGCATAGTTTTTTGTTGCCAGCTGTTCCAGCCGGCCCCAGAGCCTTTCACAGGCAAAGGGCAGAAAGTCCCAGTTCTCTTCCCATTTTTCAAGCCTTCCCGTGCCCATCAAAAGCAATGGAAAGGGCCGGCTGGCGGAATCGCAGCTGTTCCTGATAACGCCGCATGCCAACATTCCCCTGTCAGGCGTTTTAGCCCAGAACCGCCAGGAACATGATCGACTGAGAAGTTCTTTCGAGGCAATGACAAGCTGTTCAGCTCCCCGGCGTATCCAACCGGAAAATGCCTCTGTCATCGGACTTTTTGGACCGATGGCAAAAAAATCTCCGGCAGCCGGATGTTTTCCGGAGATATGCCATTGCCATTGAGCGCTTTGATGTCCTGATCCGCCTAATCCCAGCATTTCGCAATCCTTGTGGGCACCCTCCCCGGTGCTGCCCGCAGAAGTCTAAGAACCGGCTTCTGACCGGCAAACTGATAATTCACATTGATATATTTGATTCCCAGACGCTGCAAGGCATTCCTATGTTCGGGAAAATCCTTTGGATAAAATCTCTTCCGGCCGGTTTTAAAATCATTGAGGAAACGGGGGAAGGCCTGGCTGCCCCTGTATTGCTTTACCAGAACCATATCACTCACCTCGATCTCAAACAGAACATCCCCGCATGTTTCCCGGGACCAGTGAAAATTTTTACTAATCGGAAATTGAAAATTACTCAGCTTCAGTGTTTCGTTGGCGCATTGCATCTCAATATGAGTTGCATGGGGTTTAATTTGTGCCTCGGAATTGACGCCGGTGGGCAAACCTTTGATAGACACGTCATAATAGGGACGGACGGTTCTTTTGGCGCTGACCCCGCGGGTCAGAAAGGAAAAAAAACCAGGTTCCAGGGGAAGTGAACCGCCAAGGGCTGTGACGCCATAATAGCCTTTTTTGGGCTTCCGGCTCAAGAAAGGAGCGGCCGGACCTTTGATAAACTGCATGGCATAGCCGTCCTGGTCCAGTAAAAGTTGCAGAACCTTTTGTTGATCGCCGATTCCCTGGATCTCGACAAGCACCTCCTTGTCCCATTGATCCTGCAGATAACAGGCAGCTTCAATCCTCTCAAATTCCCAGAGAAAATCAATGGGGCCATTCATCAAATCCCAGAAAACGGCTTCATCTTCCTTGCCCGAGGTCAGGTAGGTCTTGATTCCGGTGCTGGCCTGCTTTGCCGTGGAAAAAGAATTTTTTTCACCATTAAACACGGCTGCAGCCGTATCATAGGCGGCTTTCCTGGGAACAAGCAGAACCATAATCTCCCCCAGTGCCTTCTGGTACTCAAGGAGAGCCTTTGCTGCCTGCAGTTGATTATCCAGACTGCTTTCAACTCCGGCCCTATCAAGTTTATCCCCCAATCTACCAAAAAGATGTTTGGACTTTTGTCCCGCTTTTGACAGAAGTGAGCCCTTTTGGGATCTGGCCAGCACGGCCGCCTGGGCCCGGGTGGACTGGTACAGAGAGATAAGAACAACCCAGGACGGCTCCTCCTTTGCCCTGTCCACGGAACCCAGTTCAGCAATCATCCTGTCAAGCAGGGCAAAATACGGCCCTGAAAGCCCTGTTATTTTCTGGGCCATGGGCAGCCACTCCCCGTAGCCGGAAAGGTTCTGAGACCCTTTGGCAAAACCAGCGGCGAAACCGTGCCATGCATCCATGAAAGAATTCCGGTACATTTCGGCAAATTCGATCTTTGCCCGGGTAATCAAAATCGGTCCCGGATCGGGAAGCGCCGCCTCAAGTTCCAGCAGAAAAGAATCAATGGCTGCTTTGCCGTTTTTCGTGAATGCCGGCGCAACCATGACGCCTTCTTCCACCGACCGGCTTCCACCCCAGAAATCCCGCAGTGTTACAGGGCTGATACCGTCCTGTTCATTGCCCCAGGCAATCAGCCAATCCAACTGATTCCCCTTCAGGGCCAGGGATTGCTTCAGCCAGGCCTGTAACTCATTCATCTCCAGGTTGATCTGACTGTCATCCCTGTTCCAGACCAGGTAATAAAGATACATATCCGCCATTTTTTTTCTGATTTCCGGGATCACATAAAGCTGTTCCGGTGACAGAGTTACCAGGAATGGAACCCTGGGCAGTTCAAAAAGTCCCTGCAGATCACTGCTCTTCAGACGATGACTCAATAGATTAATGCGGCGCACCAGATGACTCACATGGCGACTGATGGTCCGGTCCTCCGTGGCAAGGGTGAATCCCGCCATTCTCTCCGCCATTCTCCCGTCCAGGGGGTGAAGAAAAGTTTGACGAAACTGCCGGGTGAATTTTTCCTTCAACCTCTCTTCCGCTTCCATGCTTTCGTTGAGTCCAAAGCGGGGAATCCACCAGTTTCTGTTTCTCTCCTCCACCTTGAGGATGGCCTGTTGATACTGATCCAGGGTGACAACATCCATGAGCAGATCACCTTGGAGGACCGGGGCCTGCAAAAACTCCTTGGGCACTTCCCGCATGGTGCTCAGATTCTTGACAAAGGAAAAACTCATTAAACCGCAGAGAGCAATGATCAAAACAACCCACGAGGTGAGACCGAGATTGCGGCTTAACCTCTGCCACTCAAGAACCCTTCTCGTCGGGGCAAAAATCCCCCTGTCCATGGGCAGAATTTTTGCAAAAAAATCATGGAGAAACATCCCTTTATTTGTTCCGGCCAGCACCTCTGTATCATCCAGCAGGCCAAGTTTTTGCAGAAAATGCGAATAAGGAGTTCCCTCCTGCCGGCCGCTGGTGAAGAAGAGCCCCCGCAATATTGGCGTTTCCTGGTAGGGATTTTCCTGAAAAGCCTTTCCCATGAAGGAATCAAGACCACTTCGCATTCTTGCAAATTCACAGGGAAAAAGGATCAGGGCCGGATCAATCTTTCCGGCGCGGCTGTCATGGAGAACACGGAGAAGAAGATTATTGAGCCGTTCACTGACGGTGTCAATTGCCTGTCGCCAGAAAACCGCCGATACTTTGTCGGTCCGTGGAGTGACCATACCCATGGCCTGCTTGACAGCATTCTCGGGAAGCTTATCACAGAACTGGGTCATGCCTTTAATCAGGTCACATTTGCTCACCAACACATAGACTGGAAACTTCGTGCCAAGGGACAGCATGAGTTCATCAATTCTGGCCCTGATCTGCAGCCCTTGCGTTTGAAGTGCTTCGGCAGAGCTGCCGAGAAGTTTGTCGGCGGCAATGGTAACGATCAGCCCATTCAGCGCTTCTTTCTTCCTGTATTTGGCAAGCAGGGACAGAAAACTACGCCATTCGTCCTTGTCATGGCTTTCATCCACGGGAATGGCGTACCGCCCGGCCGTATCGATGATGATCGCCTGTTCAAAAAACCACCAGTCGCAATTTCTGGTTCCTGAAAGCCCGGAAATCTGGGTGGATTCAGCAAATGGTGAAGACAGGCGGGCGCTTTTGATGGCCGTGGTTTTTCCTGAAGCGCTTTCCCCGATAACGAGATACCAGGGAAGGACATAGAGAGGATTACCGAATTTTCTTAAATGCGAATGTTTAAGAGTATCTATGGCCTCTTTCCAGCGGGCCTGCAGAAGCTGCGACTCTTCCTTGTCTTTGTCCGCCATGTCTTTAAGGCGGATATCGTCCTGGGAAATGATCTGGTCGACAAACTGCTGCTCCTTGCGGCGGCGCATGGCTTTTCTCAGCAGAAAAACTCCGATTGCCAGCCCGGTAAGCAGCAGGGCGAAAAAAAATCCCGTCCACCAGGGCCAGTCCAGAAGAAGAACTCCGCCGGCAATCAGGAGAGAAACCAGAACAACGGCGGTTATGACCAGTAAGGACTTTATGATAACTCCCATAAATTTTTTCATCAGGGCACCGAGTTCAAGAAGTTCTCGCCAATATTATTTAAAATAAAACTGTAAATGAGAAAAAGCGCGCCAAAAAAAACAAAGGGCGACACCAGCGCAACCAGGGCCGTTGTTGTAAAAAAATTTTTAGTCGATGATGGAGCAGCTTCAGCGCCTTCCACCGGATAACTTTCGGGAAACAGCTCGGTCAGGTCCAGGGAAGGCAGGCCAACGGAGCTGCCGAGCAGGTACTTGAGGTTGGAGGTCTTCAACTGGTCAAGAAGCGGCCCATCCCCCTCCTGGTGATAGCGGCCCTTAAAGCCCATGGCAAGGCAGAGATAGTAGATTTCTCTGACGTCACGCTGCTGGGGTCCAATTTGGTTTAATCGTTCAAAAAACTCTTCGCCGGCATCGGCTGTTTGAAAATACCGACGCTGGAGGGATTCTCTCTGCCACTCTGTCCGACCCTGCCACCCGGAGCCAAGCAGGGCTTCATCAATCCAGGCACAGATGGCAAAACGCGCCTCGTTATACTCTCCGGCAGCAATCCCCCCCTCATTCATCATCTTTTCGCTTTCAGACAGCAGGCGGTGAACATCAGCCTGAACCTGCCCGAAGGATAAAGTATCCGGTGTTTCATTTTTTAAAAAATAGGCCACATATGCCACAAGTTCGTTAAAACAATCCCATAATCGCATTGTCACGACCTCCTTAAAATAGCTGTTGAGCTGTTAAGCTATTGAGCAACTGCAACTGCAAAACTCAAAAATTCAAAGATCATCAGCTATATCACGACCTCCTTATGATCATCAGTTCCGCCTTGAAATCATCCGGGGCTTTATCCCAGTATAACGCCAGGTTGGTGCCTTTTTCCACATTGGCCCACTGATCGCTGTGATGGTTGAGTTGAAAATACAGGCAATGGGCCCGCCGGGGTAACTCCTGGGGCGGAACGGAAAGATGCTCCACAGCAACACCCGGTAAAGCACGAGCGATCAACAGGGGCAAGGATTCTCTTGAGCCCATCTTAGCTATGTTTTGCAGACCGTCAAGCACGGATTCAGTATCCTCCTCTGTTTCCAGGACAAGATAATAGCGGTTGCCTTCGCCAAACTGGGCCGGAGACAAATCTGCGGCAAAATAGGTGCCGTCAAAAACAAGCTCAATAACGTAATCGGGGCCGGCGGTAATCTCATCAAGAAGCAGCGAAATTAATGATTGGGCGGCAAGAAAACATTGACCCGGATTATTGTGATCATATTCACCAAGCAGGCTTTCGCCATCATCCCGTTCCCCCACCACATTGATCCTGTTGGAAAAGGAGGAGAGTTCGCCAATGAGCTGACGAAGAAGCGCAAACACCGGCCATGGATGGGTACAGGCAGGCTCAATGTAATGAAAGAGAAGCGGCACATATCGATTCAACGTTCGCAGGGCCAGCATAAAGACCATATCACGGGCGCCAAAATCGCTCGTATGAATGCCGCGCTGGGCTTTGTACTCGTCAAGCTGGCGGCTGCGGCTGCCAATCTGATCCCGTATGTCTTTAACGATTCCACTGAGAATTTCTGAACTTTGAATGGTCATGGAAGGCGGGACAAAATTTGCGGAAAATTTAATTTCCTCACCATCTCTTACAAGTTGAGCAATCGGCAGCAGCAGGTAATCGCCGACCATCTCTTTTTCCGTTTCCCAAAAAAGCTTCAGGACAAGATTCAGTTTTTTGACCTGTCCCGGCGGCCCGCTCTCATAAAGATCCTCCACCTCTTCAGTTTCGGCCCGGCTCACATACCTGGTGGAAACAGAGGAAAGATCATCAAGATTCTTCAGTTCAGTGGTATTTCTGCCGGCTTCATCAAGTTTCCGCAAACCGAGATACACAGTAAAAGGCTTATCTTCCTCAACCCAGGCATCAGCAAACGACCGACCACTCAGGACACTGTTGCCGGGAAAAGCAGCATAGGTGCCGTCGGGAAAGACAAACTCACCTTTTACAATATCAAGAGAGAGATTTCCCAAAGAACCCTGGGAAATTTGCAGGCCTGCGATCCCCCAGAAGAAAGGGGAGAGAAATTTGCGCAACGGTAACTGCAGCGACTGGACAAACAGATCATTTTGTTGAAAATGATGGGGCTGGAGAAAAAGGCCCTGGTGCCAGAAAATCGGTCTTTTAGTTTCCACCATGATTCCCTTAAAGTTAAATCTTCAGGTGTGTAGGTTGAAGGCTGGAGGCTGAATCGTTAGACAACATCACGGCTCCACAACATTCCTGATTTTCATTGGGCCGAGATCAAGCTCAATCTTTAATACGTCAGGCTCCGCCACACGAGTCCGGCTAAAGAAGCCGAGAGATTTCGTTACAATGGGAATTTCATACAGACGTACGACATCTTCTTTTTTGACATTGTAATATCCCGCGCCAACGGCGACGAACTTGGTCCCTTCCGCCCGGTCCAGAGTGTAGAGAACCTTTTGGTCCGGCTGGACGATAATTCTCTTTGAATGGGTCACGCTGCCGTCAAATTGCGAACATTCAAGAAGTTTGTAAATGCCGTTGGTATCGCCGATCAGCCGATTAAAGGCATTAGGGTCCATGAGTTGATGAACACAGATTAAAAGGGTGTGGGGGCTGTCCTGATTCAAATTTAACAGTGGATCAGCCTGGAGATGAACCTCAATAGCCTTCTTGCCGTAAGAATAGACCGGTGGCGGCGGCGAAGTGGCGGCGCAGGCTGAAAGGAAAAAAGCGCAAAAGATTCCCCAGAAAATTTGACTATAATTCATTATTCATCCTCTCTTCAAATAAAGATTTTGACAATTTTTTTCAAATTCTTTCACAAAAGCTTCCAGCAGCAATCCGGATCTCTGCCAGTTCTGCAAGGTCTGATATTTATCATGGAAACAGTCATACAGATACGCCTTGCGCATGGGACCAAACTTCAGACTGAGATCGGTATCCTCTGCAAGATTTTCAGGATTTAATTCCCGAAGAATTTCATCAATTTTTGTTTTAGCGGATTCTTTATAAGCCTGCAGGGCAATGGCAAAAAATTTACCGATCTGATCAAGAAATTTTTCCAGTGCCTGAATCCCTTCATCTTTATCCATGCTGGCACTGATAACCACCCGGATTGTTTCCTCTCCCGATGTACTGCCCATGAGCGTAGCATTCATGCCGCCAACCAGTTTATTAACTGAATCAAATACCGTATTCAAGGCGGAAGCCAGTTGGTCAATCATTTCTTCCAGGGAGAGATTCTTCTTCAAAATCTCTTTCCCAAGAAGCATTGTTATTAATCGGTTGAATGCTTCCGACTTCGTCTCGACTATTGGAACGGAAACGTGTGAGTTCTGACTGAAGACTGAAACAAGTTCTGTAAGAAAAACACTTCGCCGGTCCGGGGAGCAATCGGCAAGGGCCGCCCCAAGATATTTTTCCACACGGTCGGCGCCATTGTCAGGATCGTCCTGATAAACATTTCTGATCTCGTCGGTTAAGCGGTCCAGGGAAATATCACTTGCCATTTTTCACTTTTCTTAATTTTTTCAACTGCTCGGGATCAATCATGACGGTTTCCGAAAGCTCATCCTCTGCAAAATCCGTTGCCTTCGCTTCTTCAGTTTCTTCAATTTTTTCAGCTGCTGGATCGGTGGAACTTTCTACCGGCGGCCCGGGAACAACCTGTTGCTCAGAGAGCGCTGAAGAGATCTCATTAAGGTTCATGATCACTGTTTTTTCCAGCTCCACCTCATCCTCAGTTATGGTTTCCGTTGGTCTTTCCAGGGCTTCGGCTGACGGCTCATCCCGTTCAGTCTCCAAAGTCACCGACGGGGTAGCAGGCAAATCTTCCTTTTCCATCATGGAGGTGAGCTGTTCAGCGCTCAAGATCACCGTTTTCTCCAGATCCTCTTCAGGAGGATCTTCTTCCATTTCTTTACCGCCCGTCACGGTTTTTTCTTCAACAGACTCCACTTCCTCTTCCACAAACCGCGCATCTGCCTGCCACTTCTCCTGAATATGAACCAGGATTTTACGGATCGCTACATCTTCTTCCCGTTCCTGCTCCTCTTTCATTACAGCAGGTTTCACCGTTGGGGCCGCTTCCTCCTGCGGCGCTGCAAACAGAGAATTCTTCACTTCGGCGGCAAGATCGGCTATCTCCTGCTGAAAGGAGCTTGATGAAAAACCTGCCTTGGCATGAAAAGAAGAACAGAGCAAAAACCAGCCAAGATTGAGAGCTTTTTGCCAGAGATCCGGCCGGATCGGGGAAATCTTTTTTTCATCGGGATGCCGGAAAATATTTTCAGGCCCGAATACCCTGAATTCATCCTTGCTGAAAAGGGCAAAAAAATCAGGTTCATTTTCCAGGCTGTTTTCTTCAATGAGAAGGGCAAGCGCATGATTGACATCACTTGCGGATTGCGCGCGGTTAACAAGCAGGGAATTGAACCAGAGAATGCCCAGCGAATAAAGACCCAGGGCCTCCGGCAGTCTCACAAAAGAGGTCTTTGCCGGCGGAGCAATGCCAAGCGCAAGGGGTTTGACCGTAAAATTCCAGTAAAACGGCAGCAGCCCGTCATAATCGGAAACATTGACCCAGAACTGGTCAATGGTGAGCCGCAGATCCGCGTGTTGTAGATGCTTCAGGGCGGACAGAGAAGCCCTGCTTATCTGGGCAAGAAATGCAATCTTCAAATAAAGGATCTCAAGAAAATTTCTTTCCTCATCATCAAAGAAAAACGAAAGCCTGTCTGTTCCCCGCTCACGAAAGGCATCTATACAGGCTACTCTTCCCGGTTCTCCCGCCGCCCCCATGGCACTTTTCATTTCCCGGCATGACGCACCTGAAATCAGGGAAAGAAAATCCTGGCCCTGCAGCTGCCCGGCTTCAGCCGGCATCATTCGGAAAGGATAAAAGGCAAAGGAAGTGATCCTGGAAGACGCGAGTTTTTCAGTTTCAAAACATATCCGGCGATCTTTGCAGCCAGGACAGGGAAAACCAGAGACCAACGAATCATTCCCCAACAGCTGAGTAAATCCATCAACTAACGCCTGGCAATCCTTGATACCGTGACGCACCGCATCACTTTCATCACAGGTAAAAAAATCACTGCTTTGGGAATTATGACATAGCGGGCAGTAGAGGAATCGTTCCAGGGTAGAACTATAGGGCGGCAAATTTGCCGCTGTGAGAATTTCATCCTCACAGCAAAGTTCCAGAAAAGAACCGCATTGGGGACATGGAGGATGAAAAAAACAGCTATGGTTTTTACAATAAAAAAGTGACCGCCAGAGGGGAAAAATATTTTTCCCGTCAGACAGAGTAAAAAAAGAAGCAAATTCACTTCCGGCAGCCTCAAGCTTTGACACTTCCTGCCACAGCCCGTCGATTGCCCAATTATCAAATGGGATATTCCTGTCAATAAATGAATACCGGTCTTTTTGAACCAGCAAAAAAATTTCTTTTATGACTTTGTCGGAACCGGTTGCAAAAGATGCATGGACGAGATGGGCAAGGGGCGACGATTCATCAAGAAGCATAAAGGGGAAAGAGGACTTGTCACGAATATCCGAAAATGTGCTCCGAAGGGAAATATTCAAATGAACCTTTGAGGATTCCGGATCAAGCCAGGGAAGCAGAGATTCTGTTGCAAAAGTTTGGTCCACACTGACATCCTTTTTTTGCGCTTTAGTCAAATGCTTTTACTTCCGTATACAGACAATGTAGATAAAATCCCTTTTAATTTCAATATTTTTTAAATTAACCCAGACTCCTCTCACGGTTTAAGAAAACATTTCATAAAGTCATTAATTCCGCGAAATGAACCACTTGCCGTGAAGGCCGATAGGTGAATCCGCGAGACATCCACCCTAATCATCAAAAACCGGCACCGAGGGAAACAGGGTACGGTCGGTATGGGGGATGAAACGGGAGCCTGAAAAACGAAGCATGAATTCCTGGTTCACGTTCAGCTCAAGATAGGTAATTTTGCTGATCATTTCCCGGCAGCGTTCTCTGTCGTTCCGTTCCAGTAATACCTGTTCGGCCCCGGCAAGGGAGCTGTTGCCAATGGGCTCAAAGGTATCCAGGGGCAGATCAGGCAGCATGCCGAGGGTGATGGCCTGTCTGGGATCAATATGGCGGCCAAAGGCTCCGGCCACATAAATTCGCTTCAGATCGGAAAACTCCAGGCCGACCTGACTGGTGATGGTGGTCAGAATGGAATACATGGCGGCTTTGGAACGTATCATGGCGTCAAGATCCACCTGGCCAATGACCACGGGTTCACCATTCGCCGACTCCCCCCCATGAGCCACGATAAAGGCCAACCCCTCATCGGTCTCGATGAAACGGTCCTCATAGCCGACACCCCTGAATTTACCACGAATATCGATAATACGGGCCAGATAAAATGCCGCCACCAGGTCAATGATGCCGGAACCACAGATTCCTCTTGGCGGTCTGTTGTCAATGGTTTGAAAATCGATCCTGCCGCTGTCCGGATCAATTCGGACATGCTCGATGGCGCCGGGACCGGCCCGCATGCCCATCCGGGCAACCCCGCCCTCAAGGGCGGGCCCCGCAGCACCGGCACAGGCGATGAGCCATTCCCTGTTGCCGAGGACCACCTCGGCATTGGTCCCCACATCAATGAGCATACAGGTGTCCTCACTCCGGTCGAGGCCACTGGCCAGAATACCGGAAATAAGATCTCCGCCAAAATAACTCCCCACACTGGGCATAACCCAGACCACTCCCTTCTCATGCAGATTCAGGCCTAAATCTCCGGCTCGGCAGGGATCCGGATCATTGACAAGAGGAATATACGGTTCACGGCAGAGATGATAGGGATCAAGCCGCAGAAAAAGATGAATCATGGTGGTGTTGCCGGAAACACTGAGCGCCCGGATTTCTTCCGTGGTCAGGTCGGCCTTGCCGGCAAGCTGAGCGGCGAGTTTATTAATACAGTTGATGATTTCCTGGTGCAGCTTATCAAGGCCTTCGTGGCCGGCAGCAAAATGGATGCGGCTCAAAATATCAGCGCCGTAGTTGATCTGGGCGTTTTCACGATTTCCCCTGGCCAGGATAGAGCCGTCAAGAAGATTGATGAGGCTTGCCTCAAGATGGGTTGTGCCCAGATCAAGGGCCATGGCCGGCAACACTGCCGGTGTCTGCGCCAGAAAATCAACAATTTCAAACCGGCCCGGCATATCACAAATAACAGCGCATCCCGAAAAACCCGCCTGCCGAAATCTACCGGCGACCTCGGCCATCCTCGCATAGGAAACAACCAGCTCTCTGCCGGCAAGATTCACCTGCAATGCTTTTTTAAGCCGGTCAAGATCGCCGGTATTATCCCCCAAACTTGGCGGAGCCGCTTCAACGGAAACAAATTGAACAAGTGTCTGCATGATTATCGGTTGACAGTAAGCGTTCACCAGCACCTCACGGAGTCTTCGCTTACCTCTTCTCCCATTTGAGCCTTGTCGCATAAAGGGACTATAGCTCCAAGGCTCAAACGAACAGGTAAGCGAGGAATGAGACTCCGAATCTGAGGCACCGGTAAACGCTTACAGAATAGAGGTTTTCGTAAAATTACAAGTCCCCGGTGAACGGTTACGGTTGACAGATATAAGCTTTTACGGTTTAAAGTGGTTTAATATGATAAAATTCATGGTAATAATGGCCGGCGGCGGTCTTGGAGCGGCCTTCCGGCATGGACTTTTTCTTCTTGTCCAGCGATTTTCCGGCCCGACCTTCCCCTATGGAACCCTGGCCGTCAATCTTCTTGGCTCTTTCTTGATCGGCTTTCTCTGGTGCTTTTTTGAATCCAGCCGCATTACAACGGAATGGCGAGTCTTTATCTTCACAGGTTTTCTCGGCGGATTCACCACCTTTTCCACCTTTGCCAGGGAAGCGATGCAAATGTTTAAAATCGGCCAGTGGAAACCGGCAATGACCTATATTATTGCCAGCAACCTGATCGGTATCTTACTGGTTTTTGCCGGATTTTTTCTGGCCCGTCGCATGCTGGGCCTACCCGGCGAATAACCGTAAAAAGCTAGTGTGTTACTTTGAAAATAATTGCCGGAATCTTCACCCCGGTTGCTTTGCTGAATAGTAACAAAAAAACAAACAAAGGAATATCGAAGTAAGTGTCAGCACATTCTGTCTTCTGAGTCCTGACTCCTGACTTCTGATCCCCCCATGCCCTTTCTGCTTTACAGATACCTGATTACAGAGACTCTAGCACCTTTTTTTGCCAGTCTTCTCATCATGACCAGCGTCCTGTTTCTGGGGAAACTCATACCGATTCTCAACGTTATTTTCACGCTGGGCATCGGCTTTGCGGACTTTATCCGGCTGTCCGCCTATATCGCTCCGAATCTTTTCCTCTTTTCCATTCCCATGGCCAGCATGCTTGGGGTTATCCTCTGTTTTTCCAGACTTGTCAACGACAACGAGGCCTTAGCACTGAAGGCCGGCGGCATCGGTCTCACCAAGATGCTTCCACCGGTAATTATTGTTGCCCTCTGCACATCACTGTTGACCAGCTATGCTTCCACCCAGTTGATTCCGACCGGCACAATTGCCATGAAAAAACTTTTTCTCCAGCTTGCCAAGGAAAAAATTGATCGTGGTATGCAGAAAAAAAAATTCAGCGAGGGGATCAAGGACGTTGTTGTCTATATTGACAAAATTGATCCAAACACAAACGAATGGAATGGCGTTTATGTTTCCGATTCCAGGGACCGGGAACACCCACTGACAATCATTGCCAGCAAAGGACGCCTACGGGCCATGCTTGAGGAAATGATGATTATTCTGACTCTTGAAAACGGGTCTATTCATCGCTCCAAGGATGAGACAACGCTTGCCATCCGGTTCCGAGAATATTCCCTGGGTCTACCCCTGGAAAATCCGGAAGCCAGCAGTTCTCTTGCCTCCATGGGTAAAAAATCATTGGGACAGAGAGCATTGCTTGCCCGGGTTAAAGAGGTTGGTGCTGATTCAGAAAAGGGAATCAGCTATCTTATTGAATTTCACAAGAGGCTGGCTCTACCGGCCGGATCATTTATTCTCACCATCCTAGGACTGCCCCTGGCCCTGCGCTCCCGGCCCGGACAGCGGCCCATCGGCCTGCCCCTGGGACTTTTTCTTTTTATCTGTTTTTATGTTCTTCTCACTGCGGCAAAATCATTCAGCGAGAGTAATATTCTGCCGGTGGGGCTTGTCATGTGGACACCGAACCTTCTTCTTGGCATCCTGACTTTCTACATTCTCTGGTCTGCTGACAAGGAAAAAAGTCTGGGACTGATTGACTGGTTCCTGGAAACTCTCCAACGCCTTATCAGCCATCTGCCTTTTTTGGGCGGAGGCAGGTCATGAAACTTCTGGACCGTTACACCATCAAACAGTTTACGAGAAACTTCCTCCTGGTCTTCGGCTCACTGGTCTCCATTTACCTCCTGGTTGATTTTTTTGAAAGAATTGATAATTTTACCGAGGCCCACAAGCCCCTCAATTTGGCCATCCGCTACTTTATCTTTAAAATTCCACTTATCTATGATCAACTCATTCCGGTGTGTATCATGCTGGCCGGCATCCTCACCCTGGGTCTGATGAATCACAGCAAAGAACTTCAGGCCCTCAAGGCAGGCGGCATTCCCCTCACAAGAATCGTCAAACCCCTGTTGGGGATTGCCATGTTCTTTACTTTAATTTCCATTGGAGCGGCCCAATGGCTACTGCCATTGACCAACGCTGAAACAAACCGGATATGGTATGAAGAGGTCAAGGAGAAGATCAGCTCCGGCATCGTTAGAAACGGTATTGTTTATCACAAGGGAGTTGAGGGAATTTATTCTTTTACCAGACCCGATCCGACGACATACAAATTCACATCTTTCAGGTATGTTTCCTGGAATGACGACTACAGTCCGCGTCTCCTCATTGCGGCGGAAACAGCGAGCTGGAAAAACGGTAGCTGGCTTCTTACGGATGGTCAGCTCAGAAGAAAAACCGACAAAAATGATAATATTGAACTTTTCCAATCAAAAACTATAAAGTTGCCGGATTCTCCAGAAAATTTCTTTGTGCCGACTTATCAGATCGAAGAACTCTCGCTCTGGCAGCTGCTGACCAACTCTATCCATGACTGGAAAGAGGACAAACGGGAGAACTGGGTGGATCTGAACCGCAGACTGTCTTATATCTTTCTCGGCATTCCCCTGTTGTTGATCGGCATTCCCGTTGTCCTCCTGGTCAATCAGAACTGGGGACGGGATCTGACCATGGCCGTTCCGATCAGCTGCGGCCTTGCCTTTGTGGCATGGGGAATATGGAGCGCCAACCAAGCCATGACCAATGCCGCTTATCTTAACCCGGTGCTGGCCTCCTGGCTCATCCATTTTATTGTTGCCTCCATCGGCATTCTCCTGATCAGACTGCAGGATCGGTAAGAATAGCCAAGAACATAATGCCCTTCGGGCAAAATAATTACGAATTATGAATGACGAATTACGAATGAAGGTACTTAATCTAATCAGACATTTCCTTCAATTCGTAATTCGTCATTTCTAATTACCAGCTTGGGAACAAGCAATTAACCAGGAATAATTCTTACAGAAACGTAACTTTGTTTTTCCGATACATAGATATATGATCTAATGAAACAGGAACCAAAAGCCAGAAATAAGGGAACAGGAACCAGAGCTGGCATTGTCGGCATGCCGCCCCTGGCCGTGATCCGCAAACTCAATGAAAAACAGGCCACAATCTTTGATCTTGACGAACCCATTGTCAAAAAAAACATGGAGGATGCCCTGCCCTTTCTGCCAAGGGTTTACTGCGCGGTGTTACGCACCGTTGTTCTCAATGCCATGAATCTTGATCTTGATTGCATCTATATTGATGTGGGAGCGGGAAAATGCGACTCCGCCCTCCATGTAGCCGCAGTTCTGCGTCATTATCTTGAAATCCCTGTGATTGAAACAAGAAACAGCGACACCCGTGCCTTTGGCACGACCATCTGCCTCAGCAAAATGAATCTGCTGAAAAAAATGGAACTGATCACAAAAGGGGTCACGAAAACGGATCCGGCATCCAGCAGCACTCTGCCTGCCTGCATCCCAACTGCCGGCTTCTGGGGCGTGCCGCCGCGTGATTTCTCACTGCTTACGGTTTTTCCGAAAACCACTCACATCTATGGCTGGACCCGCTGCATGGAAAACAAGACACCGGCTGAAATTGAGCTTGAGTCCCATTATAATCCCGACATTCCAACCGTCTTTTTTGCTCAGTCCTTCTGCGCCAAAACAGCCCTGGCCAAACTGCTGGCTGACAAGCATCCCCACGGACTTTTCGTCGATGCCGATGTGACTGCCGGCAGTAGTGCCAAAGCAAAGATCCAGGCCTTTCTGGAACTTTCCGGAGTTTCGTTGTGATCCTGGCTGATTTCGGCACATCCTATTGCAAACTTCAGGATCTCGGGCAGCCTGAAGAAGAGCCTCGCATTATTCCGACCAGCAAGATTGACCGCAAAATGAGAGTCGCTCTTGCCACCGGACATAACGGCAGGCGGTTCACGGATCATTATGTCAATGAACTGACAGCACTGGCCAGAGGTGGGAAATCATTGATCGGGAAAGAGAGCTATGTCCTGCTCGACTGCGGCAGCCGTGATATTAAATTTATCCAGTATGAAAAAGGAAAACTCAAAGATATGGGCTGGAACGCCGAGTGCGGCGCCTCAATGGGGTTTACCATTGAATTGCTTGAACGCTACTATGAGCTGGATTACAACAGAATGGCAGTTCCGGACCGGACCTTTTCCATCACCTGCGGTGTGCTGGGCATGAGTCATATCTTTGATTCGATCACCACCGGAGTGTCCGAGAGTGAGGCGGTGGCAAGCTTTGTCAAGGGAATTGCCCTGAATGCCTATCGTTTTGCCGGATCACCAGAGACTCTTTATCTGTCAGGAGGGTTATGCGCGAACAACCTCTTTGTTCGGAGTTTTCCCTGCAAGGTGATCACCCTGGGCCGCTTTGTACTGCTCAAGGGACTTGCGGAAACTGCAAGAAAAAAAGGGATTAAGGCGTAAGGCTGAAGGGAACAAGGTGAAGCAACAGCGGGAAAATAAACCAAACTGCCATCAATGCGAGCATTTCTATATCACCCATGAGCCGACCCATCCCTATGGCTGCCGGGCCATGAACTTCAAGTCCAGGCAGTCTCCAGCCCTTGTGGTGTTCAGTCATTCCGGTCTGGAATGCCAACTTTTCAGCCCGAAAAAAAAACATACTTAACGAATTTTCTCTTTTTCCTCTGCAGGACAAAACTCAAACTCGTCGTCAAAACTAATGGCCATTCCCTCATCGCTGACGCGTAACACCCGACCGGAAGCATTAAACTCTGCTCTTTTTCCCTCCATATTCTCAAAATCGTCAAGAGAAAAAACCATGTTGATCACAACCGGAGTATCCACTGGAAGCGGCCGGTCTGTCTTGCAGAAAACGCCCCTACCACTGATATTTACAGCCTCAAGCTCAACAATAACATCATTGCCGTCCTTATCCGCCACCATGACCCGACAAATCAGATCCATGGACAATCTGTGCAATGCCCTTTTGTCACCACCCACGGCTTCTCCCTATTACGAATGAATCTCCATGGTTTCCATGCTGCCGCTTGCCGGATTCCGGTAACGGAGTTCTCCCTTGATGGCTCCCTTGTTTACCGCTTTATTCAACTCCATCCTCACCGTCATGCTTCCGGGACGCACGTCTTTAAGAAGCCACCTGGCCTGGCCGCGCTCCTTATTATATTTTTTCATCTTCGGCCGGGACTTCTGAATTTCAACACCGGCGGGAAGATATTGCAGGATAATGATTGTCGGAGGTGGCGGAGAAGAAATGTCGAGCTGTAATTCAATTTGACTACCGCTTCCCTTAAGATATTTGCAGGAAATCAGTCCCTCGGCAACCGCTGAAACCGGCAGCCAGACAAATGCAATCAGACTCAATAAAATCAATCTTTTCATTATTTCTCCTTAGGACTCACTCAAAAACAACTTAGCATTCTGAGGCGACACGAAGACACATCTTAAGCCGATTCTCAATCACAGGTAAGCGCCAGACTCCGAAATCCTCAACGGAGCCCTAGACACCGCTACGCTGTTACGCCTGCGGTTTCACTCAATCGGATCGACTTAGGTAAGAGAACGAAGTGAGACTCCGACCTATGTCCTATTGTCACCTCATCTCTACTAATTTATTTTTGAGTGAGCCCTTATCACGGCAAAATGATAAAGTTACCGCTATTACTGTCAT
Source organism: Thermodesulfobacteriota bacterium (assembly GCA_034723545.1). Taxonomy (GTDB): domain Bacteria; phylum Desulfobacterota; class Desulfobulbia; order Desulfobulbales; family SURF-16; genus JAGHCC01. The sequence continues at coordinate 32,760 of JAYEPA010000058.1, forward strand.
AACGGTATCCCGATCCCAGCCACATTTCTTCAACCTGGTCAATATCCAGCCCCAGACCGGCAATATCACTGAATTCATCATACACCGTCAAAATTTCCTCATCACTTATGCGGCCGTCACCATCACTATCAGCCCAGTGAAACGGGGCAATTTTCAATTTTTCATTACCATGAACCAATTTCTTCTGCTGCCCCTTGCGGCGCAGGGTAATTGAGCCTGTAAAACGAACTGTCTCCTGATCGAGTTCAGGAGCAAAACGGGCCATGTAAGCAAACACCTTTTTTCTACTGATTTTCTGAATCCATTTCAATTCACCGGTTTTGACGTCCTGATCTGAAAATGGAGGGATTGATGTCAAAATCGTCACCCCCCGGGGAACCGTCTCCTTCAAAATCAGGGAAAGCGCATCATCCGAGTCACCGCTGCCCACGTGAATAACCACAGGAAAGGGCAAATCACGCGGAGAGTGGGCAGGGAGAATGCGATGGGCGCGGACATGAACTGTTTTCGGGGCGGGTTTCATCCACCAGGCAACAAGCCCGGCCAGGACCAGCACAAGAAAGAAAAAGACAAGAGGAAAAAAACGTGGTTTTACCGGCACAGGCTCAGGTACCGGCGATTGAGCCTGGGGCTCCTTTTTCTCAGGTTCTCGTTGAGTCTCCTGTTCTTCTTCCTCTTTTTCCAGGATCTCCCCAAGATCAACCTCAAGGGCGGCGGCGAGTTTGATCCCGTTTTCTTTTTTTATCGTAGGATAACGCTTATTCTCCCAACGGGAAATCGTGTCCGTGGTCACCTCAACGCTGGTGGCAAGAAAAAGCTGGGTCAACCCCTTCTCTTCGCGAAGCTGCCGAACTTTTCCCCCATCGATTTTGACCATTGGGGTGCCTGAGATAAAAGAATTGTTACCCATTTATTTTTTGTTTCATCCCTTTGCCGTTCATTCATTCAGCTCAACTTTACCTCAGGCATCATACCAATTCTGCCCATTTCAGCAAAAGTTTTATCCATTTTTTAACCCAAAAAATTGACATCTGCCGGCAAAAAAGCCCCGTATCTCCCCAAATAACCTCTTGAAATCATTAGATGTCGACCCGACATCGGGTCATATCAGGCCGCGTATGGCCCGATGTCCTCTATTTGTTATTGATTTTCCGCCGTATGGTATTGGCAAAAGGAAAATCTTAATGGAGCGTAAGCCTCCACACATGAAACCTGAACCAAGGAGACCAAGATGAAAAAAACAAAAAACAAAAAAAACTCTCTGGCAAAATTTATGAAACCCATGGCCTTAGGCGGAGCGCTTTTACTGTTATCACAATCCCCGCTGGTTTTTGCCTCGGATTCCCAGGAAATTCCCGACAAGGTTGACATCAACATCCAGACAACATGTCCGGATATCACCAATCTGCCCCTGGACAAAAAAAACATGACGGGCTTTAGCCATCGCGACCACGCGGAGAAATATCTGCCGGGCAACAGTGAATTTGCCGCCCACCCATATCAAGATGAGTTCACCTGCGTTGCCTGTCATACTGGAATTGCCGATGCAAAGGGAATGACCGAGGAAAAAGTCTGCGATCGTCTGACCAAGGCCATTGCAACAGGTGGCGGCGGAGAAAACTACAAAAAATACATGCATGGCATCTGTCTCACCTGCCACAAAAACATGAAAACGGCGAAAAAGACAACCGGCCCGACAAGCTGTAAGGTCTGCCATCCCAAGAAAGAGCAATAAGTGCTGCTGAACCCAACAGTATTAAAAACTCAACAAAGCCATTCAGTGACATGAAGGTATATTTCAGCCACATTGACAGGAAGTTACTTGTGGCATTTTCAAAAAAACAGGAGGAAAAAAACAATGAAGAAACTGACCACCGCATTACTGGCAATCACTTTTCTGATGAGCACAGCAGGAATGGGCCTTGCGGCCAGCGCCAAGTGCACTGTCACAGCCATTGATGAAAACAGCGTCACCATGGACTGCGGCAACAAGGCAAAAAAACTGAAGGTGGGCGACACCCTCAAGGTCAAAACAGTGAAAAAGCAGGCTGTTGAAGGCTGTTAAAATCCTTGCTTAGCAAAAAAAAGGAGAGCCACCCTTACTGGTGGTTCTCCTTTTTTAATGAAACCTGAATCAAAAGGCAACTATCCGCCTGTCGCGACAACCTCCTTCAACATCTTTTTTGAAAGCTCTTCCAAAAACGCAACCCCCATCCGAAAAGGCATTGACTTATCGGAAAAATCCCGATCCAGCCACACGGGCCGAAGCTGGAGGACAAAAGCCTTGTCTGATTCATTGCTTAAAGACGGAAATTCCAGATATAAACTTTGACCGGGGGTATCTAGGGGAGCATAAAAAAGATGGCATCCATCAGAAAAGACGCCGGGAAGCCTGAGACAGGCGCCCCCCTGGGAAATATCCACCAGCGTACCGCTCTGGGGTTCAGACAGTACTTGGCTGCTTTCTTCATCACGAAGAAAGAGACTGATCGGCACCTGTATTGAATACCTCTTGCCTTTCCAACGTCTTCCAGCCATTTATGCCTCTTGCGGGTATTTATGCCCCTTGTGGGCGCCAAATCTCCTGAGAACAAAAAAATTCAATTCAACTTTACCCCTGAACGACTCAAATCGGGAGAGAATTAGATTAGCCAATTTTAAGATACTTTGCCATGATTTCCGCCACAAGTGGAGCAACCGAGTACACATCCAGCAAATCATCGCTTCTGGTTCCGGGGAAGGTATCGGCGCCGATAATTCGGTTAATGCCGTTTTCCTTAAACCTGTCACGGGCATTGCCTGCCAGCACCAGATGAGTCGCGAAAAGCATGGTGTCCACCGCCCCAGCCTCCCGGCAGCGCTGGGCCGTCTGGATCATGGAACCGCCGGTCCGAATCATGTCATCACAAATGATCACAGTCTTTCCCTTTACAACGCTGGCAACCTGGCCTACCATGGTTTTGTCCATGGCAAATCGGTCCTTGTCCGCTGCCGTATGAGGTGAACCGAGTTGCCCGGCCAAATTAGCCACCCATTTACTGCGGCCATAATCAGGCGAAACAAGGACATAATCCTTTAAGCCCATCTCCTGTATTTTCCGGACAATCAAATCATTGCTACGTATATGAATTGTGTGGACATGACCATTATGAGCATGGAGAACCGATTCGGAATGCAGATCAATAAAGGCGACCAGATCTGGCCGGGATCTGAAAATCTGTCGGGTCCGGGTGATCCCTTTGGGGATTTCATGCATTCCATGCCTGGCTCGTTCCATGGTAGAGTAACCAAGATAGGGCACCACGACATTGACGGATCTGGCCCGGCCATGATGGCAGCCGTCAATCAGATCCAGCAATTCCTGGTGCGACGAATCATTGTGAGTGGCGCCGATCAAAATCACATCCTTGCCGGTCAAGGCCTCGGGGAAGGCATGATAAAGCTCGCCATCGGCAAAATGCTTCTTCACCATCTCGGTAAAAGGAATTTTCAACGCCGCCGCCACCTGCCTGCCAAGATCAACAGACGACTCATTAGCGAGAAGAACTATATTTTCCTTGTCCGTCATGCTGCCACCCTTTCTTCAGATCCCCTTTTCACCCTTCATTGTCCTCTTGCACATAGTCTTTCAACTTTTCCCAAAGAGATTCCGGACAATTTTCCTCATACAGAAAACAATTCACCTCTTCACCGGTGAGGGACTGTTTGATCTCCACAGGCAGACTACGCAGAACTGCCATTTTCTGCGGGTCCGGCTTTCTTTTCGATGTATTTTTTTCACCCATATCTATCTCCAGAATCTCTTTAATTTATGAACTACTGAGCCTCAATATTACAAGTCTCAGCCATTAACTCAACCCTTATATAATTTTACAAGATTAAACTCTTATTTTACTTCAGGTTCACTTCTTTTGCATCTATTGCTGAATTTGCAAAAGAATACCTGTTCATCGTCAAGTTACATTGTAATCAAGCTACAACATCGCCAGAATGATAGAAAAAAGCTAAATCAGGATCTAAAAAATTAAGTAGATGTCCCCGGAATTGGTGCGAAAACGGCCTCAAGCACCACAAAAACAAAAAAGGGAAACCAACCTTATTCAGTTGATTTCCCTTATTTTTTTCAATGGTGGGCGAGGCGGGATTCGAACCCGCGGCCTTTGGCTTCGGAGGCCAACACTCTATCCAACTGAGCTACCCGCCCACATGTACTTCAGCCAGTTAAATTACCACGAATCCAAATCAGCGTAAAGAGATTCCCGCCGATTATTTTTGCTTAAAAAGATTGCCGCGTTTCGCCACCCTCCCCTGGGGATAGGAAAAAATAAGCTCTTTTCTTTTTTTTACAACCCGCAATCCCCGGCTGAAATGAAGCATCCCGCCCCCCTGTCCGGATTTGGCCAGATAGAGGACCTGAT
>JAYEPA010000058.1:37277-46106 GCA_034723545.1 Thermodesulfobacteriota bacterium
CGTTTCGCCACCCTCCCCTGGGGATAGGAAAAAATAAGCTCTTTTCTTTTTTTTACAACCCGCAATCCCCGGCTGAAATGAAGCATCCCGCCCCCCTGTCCGGATTTGGCCAGATAGAGGACCTGATCAATTTTGTTAAATGACGGCACCCCATCCATTTCAATAAATATCATTTCAACCACACGCCGTTGAATGGCCCGGTGCTGACTGAGAAACTGGTTGATATTAAGCCTGAGCCCGGAAGGCTGTCCAGCCTTTTCACCAGGAAGACCCTGGAGAACATCGGTCCAGGCCGCATCGGCCAGACCAGCCAGCAGAACTTCTTCATCACCGAGAATCCTGGCTGTCTGTCTCAGGGTCTGGCGGATGTTGGGATTATACTTTTCCAGTTGCGGGAGCAAATCCAGCCTGACCCGGTTACGCAGATAAACACGCTCAAGGTTTGAACTGTCTGACAGAAAGGGAATCTTTCTGTCAGACAGATATTGAAGCAGCCTGGATTTGGAAATCCCGAGAAAAGGCCTGACAAACTTATTATTGCGGATCATTTTCATGCCGGCAAGACCGGTACGTCCCGTCCCCCTGATCAAACGCAGCAACACCTCTTCGGCCTGATCATCGGCGGTATGGGCCAGGGCAATTTTTCCGGCACCAAATTCTTCGGCCGTTTCTTCCAAAAAATCATAGCGCAGTATGCGGGCGCCATGCTCTTCCGACAGATTTTTTTGACGAACAAGAGCATGGACATCAACCCGGCCGACCCGGCAGGGAATCTGTAACAACTGGGCCTGAGCCTGCACCAGCTCTGCCTCGTGAATCGTTTCAGCGGGACGCAGACCATGATCAACATAGACCGCCACCAGCTTCAGCGCCAACTCCCGAGACAGACGGGACAGGACATGAAGCAGGGCTATGGAATCCGGCCCGCCGGAAACCGCCACAACAATGGTCTCGTCGGACAGGAACAATTTATTGCTCCTGATAATTTTTTCAGTTTCTTTTTCCAGGGGATGCATCCTTATCCTTCCGATATCATAAAACTTCCATTATCCTCATTGACAATTCTCATGAAATACTGGATAATTATCAACACTTATCACATTTTTTCATCTAATGATACGACAAAGAGACCGCTATGCAAATTCGTAAAGCCGTTATTCCCGTCGCCGGACTTGGCACCCGGTTTTTACCGGCCAGTAAGGCCATTCCCAAGGAAATGCTGACCATTGTCGACCGACCCACCATCCAGTACATTGTCGAAGAGGTCGTGGCCTCGGGCATTGATCAGGTTATTCTGATCACCAGTGAAGGCAAGTCGGCCATTGAAAACCATTTTGACTACAATTATCATCTCGATCGAGCCCTGACCGAAAAAAAGAAAACCAGACTTGCCGAAGAGATGAGGCATATCTCAAATCTTATTGATGTAGTTTCGGTACGACAGAAAAAACCCCTGGGCCTTGGCCATGCCATCTGGATGGCCAGGAACGTGGTGGGCAACGAGCCCTTCCTTGTTCTGCTTGGCGATGATCTTGTCTTAAGCGAGAAACCCTGCTGCAAACAGATGATCGACCTCTTTAACGAAGTCCAGGAATCCATTGTCGCTGTCCAGCAGGTGCCCATGGAACAGACGTATCAATACGGAATCGTCGAGGGCAACAATATAAAGGAACGGGTGATGAAAATTGACCGAATGGTGGAAAAGCCGGCGCCCGGCACCACCAGGTCGGACATGGCCATCATTGGCCGCTATATTCTCCAGCCCGATATCTTTGACATTCTTGAAAAAACAACTCCGGGACATGGCGGCGAGATCCAGCTTACCGATGCCCTGCTGGCCCTTTCCAATAAACGTGGCATGTACGCCTATGAATTTGACGGCACCCGTTTTGATGCCGGCGACAAGATCGGTTACCTCAAGGCCATCATTGCCTTTGCTCTTCGACATCCGGATATCTGCGTAGATTTCAGCGATTACATCAAAGAAATAGCCGATCAGCTCTAGGAGGCTGTCCGAGAATGCCCTTTTCGAAGTCTACGCTTATCTCCCCAACTCTTCGTTATTTCAAAAAAACAATGCTCGTAGGTAAGCGAGTTTGCGAGACTCCGATATAAATTATATGACTGTGCTTATTTTTTCGAAATGCCTCGATTTGAGAGATAGCGAGCCTGCGAGACCTTCGAAAAATGCCTATTCTCGGACAACCTCCTAGACCATCAGCCCCATGATCGTAACCAATCACAGGATGACATCACTCAAAGTCTGGGCACCCCCCTATCCAGTAAACGTTCACAGGTGCTGCAGATTCGTTCAAACAGGGCAGACAACCATAGTGTGCCTATGTTGGATGCCCTGTTTGGGCGAAGGTGCGGTGCCTGTGAACGTTTACCCATGATCTTTCTTGAGGTGGCGGTTGGAGCGCCTATCAGCCAGACACTCACCTATTCTTTTGACGGGAAACAAAAACTTGTTCAGGGCCTGCGTCTGCTGGTTCCCCTGGGCCCACGGCAGGTCACCGGTTATCTGCTGGGGCAGGTGGATCAGGTCTCGGCGGATCTAAAAATCAGACCCATCACCGATATTCTTGACCAAACACCAATTTTCCCCGAAAGCCTCATTCCCTTTTACCGCTGGATCGCCGATTATTATCATTATCCCATTGGTGAGGTGATTAAAGGCGGGCTGCCAAGCGGTCTCACCAGCCAGAGCGGTCGGGAGGTCATTCTCACCGAAGCAGGGCAAAAGGAACTTGCCGAAGTGAGCCATGAGGCAGCATGGCTGTCCGAACTGCTGACCAAAAAAAAACTCTCCCCGGCAATGGTTCGTAAAATCAGAAAAGCCAAAGACAAACGGCTTCTTCTCAAGTGGGAAAAGGCGGGCTTTATCCGTATCAAACAGCTGATCATCGCCTCCACAAGTAAACCAAAGCTTGAGACCTGCGTGACCCTGATCAGTAAGCCGACTTCCGGAGAAAAGCTCAAGCCATCCGAGCAAAAGACCCTTGATCTTCTGTCTAATTTGATCTCTACAGACGAACAAACTGTCCCCAGAAGAGAACTCACAAAAATTTATAAAGGCGCGGGTCGGGCTTTAAAGGGCCTGGCAGAGAAAAGATTCATCTCTTTCACGGAAAAAGAAATCTACCGTGATCCCTTTGGCGAACGTCCTCCTGTTTTCGAAAAACCCGAAACATTGACCGATGAGCAGCAACAGGCCCTTTCCCAACTCATCCCGGCGGTCAAAGAAAAAAAGTTCAAACCCTTCCTGCTCCATGGCGTCACCAGCAGCGGCAAGACCGAGGTCTACCTGCGGGCCGCCGAGGCAGCTCTGGACCTTTCCAGATCCGTACTGATCCTGGTGCCGGAAATCGCCCTGGCGACACAACTGGAAGGCCATTTTTTCTCACGCTTCGGCGATGAAGTCGCGGTGCTGCACAGCGGCCTGTCCACCGGCCAGCGTTTTGACCAGTGGCAACGGATCATGCGCGGCCAGGCCCGGATCGTCATCGGTGCCCGTTCAGCTATCTTTGCCCCTCTGGCAAACCCGGGCCTCATTGTTGTAGATGAAGAACATGATTCCGCCTACAAGCAGGAAGACTTCCTGCGCTATCAGGCCCGTGACCTGGCCATTCTGCTGGGCAGCAAGCAAGGCTGTCCGGTTCTGCTCGGTTCAGCCACCCCGTCGCTGGCAAGCTTTCAGAATGTTCAACAAAACAAATACGCTCTTCTCAGCCTGAGTCAACGTATCATGGAGCGGCCTCTGCCAAAGGTGGAGATTGTTGATCTTCGCAAAATTCCCAAGATTGCTAACAAACCGCCCCTGTTTTCTCCGGAACTCATCCAGGCCCTGGATCATAATCTGGACGTGCAGGAGCAATCCATTATTTTTCTTAACCGGCGGGGATTTGCCAACCTGATGATCTGCCAGGACTGCGGCAACAGCGTCCAATGCCGTCATTGCCACATCAGTCTGACCCTGCATAAAAAGGCCGGACTCCTGGCCTGTCATTATTGCGGCTACACTACGAAAAGCGCCATTATCTGTTCCCATTGCGGCTCAAGCCGGGTGAGAGAAGTGGGTTTCGGCACAGAACGGGTGGAAAAAGAATTACAAAGCCGTTTCCCCAAAGCCCGTATTGCCCGACTCGACCGGGATACAACGGTTCAGCGGACAAGCTACCTGCGCATCCTCAAAAAAGTCTACCGAAATGAGATTGATATTCTCATCGGCACCCAGATGGTTACCAAGGGCTATCATTTTCCCAATATGACCCTGGTGGGCATTATATGGGCCGACGCGGGACTGGGCATGCCGGATTTCAGGGCCGGAGAACGAACCTTCCAGCTCCTTTCCCAAGTCACAGGCCGGGCCGGACGCGGCGAGAAACCGGGCCGGGTCATTATTCAGACCAATCAGCCGGACCATTACAGCATCACCACGGCAAGGGAACATGACTACCACGCCTTTTTTGAAAAAGAACTCGGGATTCGCGCTGCACTGCAATTCCCGCCATTCTCCAGACTGATTAATCTGCAGTTCAGCGGCGAAAACGAACATCAGGTCGAGGACGCGGCCCGGCAAACCGCAAAAATTGCCCAAACAGTAAGCCAAAAGAATTCAGTTACCCTGCTTGGGCCGGCCCCGGCACCGCTTTCCCGCCTGCGTAACCGTTACCGCTGGCAGCTGCTTTTAAAAGGCGCAAACCTCGGCGGTCTGCACCAGGTTGCCGTCCATCTCCAGGGAAATCCGCAAGGAGCGATCCGGTCGGGCAAGGTCAAACTATCCATTGATGTTGATCCGGAAAGTATGATGTGAGTTAGAAGTCAGGAGACAGAAGGCAGAGTATTATGTAATATGCTGATCTTGATTCTTAATTTCCCATAAATATAATTTGAAAAATGGCTTCCCAGGCATTATTGTATTTCCCTTAGTGAATCAATTTTATAAAAAACACAACCAGATCAAATTAATATGTCCCTACGCGAAATTCACACATACCCGGACCCGGTGCTGAGAAAAAAAGCCGAGCCTGTCACAAAGTTCGACGTCGAACTGCAGCAGCTGGTCAAAGACATGGCACAAACCATGTATGATGCCCCCGGCATAGGCTTAGCCGCCCCCCAGATCGGCGTCTCCAAACAGGTGGTGGTGATGGACCTCAGCACCGAGGAAGAAGATAATCAGCTTATGGTGCTGATTAATCCCGAAATTCTGAGCGGTGAAGGCAGCCAGACCGACGAAGAAGGATGTTTAAGTGTTATCGATCTGAGGGCCAAGGTCAAAAGATTTTCCAATATCGTTGTCCGGGCTCAAGACCCGGAAGGCAACACAAATGAATTTGAGGCGGACGAATGGTTTGCCCGAGTAATCCAGCATGAGGTGGACCACCTCAACGGGGTTCTTTTTCTTGATCGAATCAGCTCCTTGAAGCGAGCCCTCTATAAGAAAAAAAGAAAAAAACAACTCCAGAAGGAAGGACAAAAGGCGGCTTGAGGAGAGACCATGGCAAAAATCAATCGTATTATCTTCATGGGGACGCCGGCCTTTGCCGTGCCCACCCTTCAGGCCCTGATCGACCATGGCGAAAACATTGTCACCGTCATCACCCAGCCCGATAGACCCAAGGGCCGGGGACGCAAGCTGACCCCGCCTCCGGTCAAGATCCTGGCCGAAAGCGCTAATATTCCTGTCCTGCAGCCGACAAAAATAAAAACCGATGCCTTTCATGAGACTCTTGTAAAGCTTGCCCCTGATCTCATCATAGTCACGGCCTACGGCCGCATCCTGCCCGGCCACATCCTGAACCTGCCGCCACTTGGCACCATTAATGTCCATGGCTCCCTGTTGCCGAAATACCGGGGCGCCGCGCCCATCCAGTGGGCGGTTATCCGGGGTGAATCCGAAACCGGGGTGACCATCATGCAGATGGATGAAGGCATGGACACCGGCGATATGCTGTTAACAGCCACACTTAAAATTTCACCGGAAGATACGGCCGGCAGTCTGGCCGAAAAAATGGCAATCCAGGGCGGTATTGCCTTGTGCCAGGCCCTTGATCTTCTTCGACAGAACCTGCTTCTACCACAGAAACAGGATGATTCCCTGGCCACTCCGGCCCCCCCTCTTTCCAAAAAAGACGGTGTGATCGACTGGACAAAATCCGCCTCTGAAATCAGCTGCCTGATCCGGGGACTCGACCCCTGGCCTACCGCCTATACGATGTATCAGAATAAATGGCTGCGTTTTTTTCGGCCCCAAGTGATCAGCGGTGATTCCCCGGAAGCCCCAGGGACACTCTGCCGGGCCGACAAAAACGGTCTTTTGATTCGCTGCGGCCGTGATTCTCTGCTGGTTGCGGAACTACAGCTTGAAGGGGCAAAAAGAATGGCTGTGGATGCCTTTCTTCGCGGCCGCCCCATGGAGACGGGTTTGATTTTTGCTTAAGGGCTTGTGCTGAGATAATATTTAAAACTTATCTCTCACAGAGACGCAAAGACCACAGAGAAACAAATGAAAATTGCCTACGCAGACTGCTTCTCCGGAGTGAGCGGCGACATGTTTCTGGGAGCCCTGCTTGATTGCGGCCTGCCGAAAAATGTTCTTCTTGACGGTCTGGCCCTTCTGCCCATTGGCAACTATGACGTCAAGTCCGAAAAAAAGAAGATCAACGGTCTCAGCGCGACCAAATGCCACATCCAAATCAGCGAACACCAGCCCCACCGCACCTGGAAAACCATCCGCCAAATCATCAAAAGCAGCAGCCTGACAGATACCGTCAAGAAAAAGGCTCTGAACGTCTTTGAACTCCTGGCCCGAGCCGAGGCCGCTGTTCATGGCTGTCCGGCCGAGGATGTCCATTTTCATGAGGTTGGCGGAGTTGACGCCATCATAGACATTGTCGGTGCGGCAATCGGCTTGGATTATTTTGGTATTGAGAAGCTCATCTGCTCGCCGCTGCCCATGACCAGAGGCTGGGTCAAATGCGCCCATGGCGACTTGCCCCTGCCCGCACCCGCTGTTTGTGAAATTCTCAAAGGAGTGCCGGTGTATGGTTTTGATCTTAACCAGGAACTGGTCACCCCGACCGGTGCCGCTCTGGTCACCGCCCTGAGTGAATCTTTTGGCGATTTCCCGTCAATGACCATCGCTAAGGCGGGATATGGCGCGGGAAGCCACGAGCGCCATGACGGCCGGCCCAATCTGCTGCGGCTGGTCATCGGCGAAAGCACCCAAGTGGATGAAGCACAGGAAGTGGAGGTGATCGAAACCCATCTTGACGACTGGTCGCCCGAGGGTTTTCCCTATCTCGCGGAACAGCTCTTTCGCCGGCAAGCCCTTGATGTGGCCATCATGCCCATCCAGATGAAAAAGGGCAGGCCCGGTTTTATGCTGCGAGTCATCAGTGAGCCTGAGCAGGCCTGGGAACTGAAAAAAATAATCCTCATGGAAACGACGGCCATCGGCCTGAGATACCGGCGGGAAAAACGCTGGACCCTGCCCAGGGAAAAAATCACCATCACCACGCGCTGGGGTGATATGCAGGTCAAAAAGGTGGAAACACCGGAGTCAACCGAGCTGTACCCCGAGTATGAAGAATGCTGCCGAATCGCCAAAAAATTCGAAGTTACCCTAAAATCTGTTTACGCCGAGGTCAATCGTTATGATGCGACAAAATCAACCGGGTAAAACACGACTTTCCATCATCATCCTGGTCCTCTCTCTCCTCTTTATTCAGCCGGGAACAGGACTTACTTTTGAGACCATCACCTTTCCCTCCCGAGACGGTCTGTTGATCACGGCGGATCTTTATCAACCCCACCCGGAGACAGCGCCTTTTCTTCTTCTCTTTCACCGGGCCGGCTGGAGCCGGGGGGAATACCGTGAAATTGCCCCTAAATTAAACGAACTGGGCTGTAACTGTCTGGCCATTGACCAGCGCTCTGGAAAAGGCGTACAAAATGTAACCAATGAAACTGCCGAAAAGGCCAAAAAAAAGGGTCTGCCCACCACCTATATTGATGCCCTTCAGGACATGGAAGCAGCTTTCCTTCATACCAAAAAAAATCTGGCCCAGGGGAAATTGCTTCTCTGGGGCAGTTCTTATTCAGCATCCCTCGCCCTTGTGCTGGCAAACAACCATTCTGCCGAGGTAAATGGGATTCTGGCCTTTGCGCCGGGAGAGTACTTTGCCAAGCTGGGCCGGAGTGAAACATACGTGGCTGATCACGTGGAAATGATTCAATGTCCGGTTTTCATCACCTCAGCCCAACCGGAAAAAGAACGCTGGTGGCCCATTTTTCAAGCCATTCCATCCCGACAAAAAGAATTTTTTCTGCCGAAAACTTTTGGCGTCCATGGTTCCCAGGCTCTGTGGCAAAGCACTTCGGAGCATAAAGAATACTGGAAAGCTGTGAAAAATTTTCTTTTTAATATGTGATTATTACTAATCTTCAGCCCCATATGCAATAGCTACTGAAAAACGTGGAGTGGGTACGAATAGCTGGACACGTAGGAGCTCACCCCTGTGAGCGATAAGGGGCTCTGAGCAAAAGATTTACCCTTTTATCGCCCGGAGGGCCGGGCTCCTACGACACCGTGCCTAATTAGTGCTTGAACGGAAAGTACCCATCCTAATGTTAACACGGGTTACAGGCGATTCTTTGTGGCGAAGATTTGTCAAAAAGCTGTTAGCGATTAGCTTTTAGCAGTTAACAGCTAACCACTAACAGCTAACCGCTAAAATCTTCATTTTGAAATCTGAGCTTAACATCTTGAACAAAGGTTATTTTTGACTTTTCGTTCAAGCACTAATTATGGCTGAACTTCGT
>JAYEPA010000059.1:0-4585 GCA_034723545.1 Thermodesulfobacteriota bacterium
CTGCTGGCAAAATCGAACCAAATATGATGAAATTAAATATTTAAAGGCTTTAAAAAAATCAAATTCTCCTTTGTTAGAATTTGTCTAAATTAATCTTGACGGAACAACTCAGAAGTCTGTTCAGGAGCAGTCCATATTGGTTCATTTGGGCCTTCGAACGGTAAGCGGAGCGGAGCGAAGACTCCGCACTGGTGCTATTCGAGAAGGCCAGGTAAGCGAGTATGCGAGACTCCGAAATGGGACAAGATGGGGTGCTCCTGAATAGTTACCAAAGTTTTAACTTAGCCATCTGCAATAGTAGTGAACTTTTTACGGGAAATTGATGCTTGATCTGCTTAACATACAGACCTATTATGGCAATATTCAGGCCTTAAAGGATATCTCCATTCATATTGACGAGGGAGAAATTGTCACCCTGATCGGCGCCAACGGGGCAGGGAAGACCACCACCCTTATGTCCATATCCGGCATTGTACCGCCAAAAAACGGCACAATTACCTTTCTCGGTGAACCGATCCACGGCTTAAACGCCGAGCAGATCGTTGCCCGGGGAATAAGCCAGGTTCCCGAAGGCCGTCATATTTTTCCTTATCTTACTGTTATGGAAAATCTTGACATGGGCGCTTTTCTACGCACGGACAAAAGAGGCATCAGGGCCGATCTGGAGATGCTTTTTGAAATGTTTCCGATTCTCTCTGAACGGCGGCATCAGGAAGGCGGCACCCTGAGCGGTGGCGAGCAACAGATGCTGGCCATCTCCAGAGCGCTGATGGCCAGGCCCCGTCTTCTTTTGCTGGACGAGCCATCCCTGGGTCTTGCGCCGCTTATCATTAAAAAGATTTTTGCCATAATCAAGGAAATCAACCGGACACGGAATACAACGATTTTTCTGGTGGAACAGAATGCCAACCTGGCCCTTCATGTCGCCGATCGCGGTTACGTGATGGAAAACGGCTCCATTACCATGGAAGACACGGCAGCCGCGCTTCTTGTCAATGAAGATGTTAAGAGATCTTATCTGGGGATATAGAATTGAACACAGCCCAAATTTTGCAAAAACTTCATAAAAATTTTCGCTTTTCACAAGATAGGTTGATTGATTTTTTTAATACTCCCGACCTTGATATACATGGTTTTAAAATTAATGAATTTGTTGTTTTTTCCTCTTTTTTGGTTACTTTTGCATATCTGCGGCAAAACAAGTCTGAAAAAATCGGCGAAATTCTGGAAAATTTTCATAAATCAATTATTATCAGCATCGTTGATCGCATTGTTGAGGAAGCCGGCGACACCTTAGACCAGAATCGCATCGATGAACTGACCGAGACGATAAAAAAAGTGCTGATGGAAAGATACAAGGAATATTTCCGGGAAATTGCCGCCGGTAGCGAGAATCATGCAACGATAAAAAGTCTGCCTCTTTTGGTTGATAGTTTCCTCGGACATGGACTGGCTCAACCGGTGGATGAACCGGTCCTGGTCAGGGCGAATCTCACTGCCTGTATTGAGGAAATCATTACAAAATTTGGGTAAGAGCAAAAAAATGACGGATACATTAAAAATCGGAGTGATCGGAGTCGGCTATCTTGGCAAATATCACGCCCAGAAATACGCTGCCATGGATAATGTCACTCTTGTTGGCGTGGCTGATGTAGACAGGCAGGCGGCTCAAAAGGTGGCGGAGATGACACATTGCACCCCTTTTGCCGATTATCAGGAACTGATCGACCAGGTGGATGCGTTAAGCGTGGTGGTTCCCACAAGTCTCCATCACCGGGTGGCTCTTGACTGTCTGGCACGCTCCAGGGACATTTTGATAGAAAAACCCATGACCACCACCCTGGCCGAAGCGGATGAACTCATTGCCAGGGCGGATGAATCGGGACGAATTATTCAGGTGGGCCATATTGAACGCTACAACCCGGCCATCGTGGCCATGCGGAATTATCTCACCCGTCCCAGATATATCGAATCCCAAAGGACTCACATTTTCACCGATCGTGGAACTGATGTGGATGTTGTCCTTGATCTCATGATCCATGACATCGATATTATTCTCAGTATCGTTGATTCAGAACTTGTATCCCTTTATCCCATGGGGATGTCCGTGGTTACCAATCATACCGACATTGCCAATGTCCAGCTTGTCTTTGCCAACGGCTGCCGGGCCAATGTGACGGTGAGCCGTATTGCCGAAAATCCGGTTCGCAGTTTACGGATCTTTCAACCTGAAAGCGCCATTACGGTTGATTACGGTTCAAAAGAGATCAGGGTCATTGAACGGGATAAAATTTCCGTGGGAAATGATTTGAAGGATGATGATTATCTTGAATTCTGTTTCCGTGATCAGGACGCCCTGGAGGCCGAATTAACTGATTTTGTCAGCAATGTCAAAAATCGCACCAAACCGGCGGCATCGGGCAGGGAAGGGCGTCAGGCCCTGGCCGTTGCTCTTGAGATTATGGGAAAAATACAGGAGTCAGGAGACAGGAGTCAGAAGACAGAAGACAGAAGAAAAGAATAATCTGTGGTTATTTTCATTCCTCGTCACTTTCAATTATCCGGCAAGTCTCAAGCTCCGTGTTGATGGAAAATGAGCGTATAAATGACAATTTATTTTCAAAAAAACTATTGTCATATTCAAAGGTACAAGGTTTGTTTTTCGACTCCTGACTCCTGACTCCTGACTTCTAATAACACCCATGTCTGAAATCATGATCATAGCCGGCGAAGCCTCCGGCGACCTCCATGGAGCCGGTCTTTTCCGGGCCATGCAACAAATGGCGCCGGAATATCATTTCTGCGGCATGGGAGGGAAGTCCCTGAAACAGCAGGGCGTGGAGATCATCGTCGATGCCGCAAAAATGGCCGTGGTGGGAATCGTTGAGGTTCTGGCCCATCTCAAAGACATCCGGGCTGCCATGCGAACCCTGGAAAAGCGGTTGCGCGACAAGCGTCCCAGCCTGCTTATTCTCATCGATTATCCCGATTTTAATCTCATCCTGGCCGGCAAGGCCCGTAAACTGGGCATTCCTGTTTTTTACTACATCAGTCCCCAGGTCTGGGCCTGGCGCAGCGGTCGAATTAAAAAAATTAGCCGTCTTGTTGACCGGATGGCGGTTATTCTGCCCTTTGAAAAAGAATTTTATCACCAGCACGGCATGGAGGTCGACTATGTCGGCCACCCTCTCATGGATTCCGTTAAAATATCCATAGAGAAAAAAAACTTTCTTCAGCGCCATGACATCCCGGCCGACAAAATTCTTGTCGGTATTCTCCCCGGCAGCCGCAAAAAAGAAATCAAGACCATGCTGCCTATATTTTTGGAGGCGGCAAAGAAACTGACTGATGAGCATAAAGAGATACTCTTTCTGCTGCCCCTTGCTCCGACCCTTTCACGTGCAGATCTTGACGAAAATGGTCTCAGAGATGTCAAATTTGACATCAGAGTGATCTCGGAAAACCGTTACGATCTCATGGCCGCCTGTGACCTGGCCCTGGCCGCTTCGGGCACCGTGACCCTTGAGCTTGCCATCCTGGATGTTCCCATGCTGGTCGCCTATCGGCTTTCCCCATTAACCTATTTTCTTGGCCACAGGTTTATCAAGGTCAAATATGCCTCACTGACAAATCTCATCGTTAACAGCGAGATTGTCCCGGAGTTACTGCAGGATAAAGCCGAAGCAGACAATATTGCCCGTGAGCTTACGAGTCTTTTGCCAGGGGGGAAGAAAAGAGACAGAATGCTCGCCGGTCTTTCCCAAGTCCGGGCCAGGCTGGGTGAAGGCGGGGCCTCGAAACGGGCTGCCGCTTTAGCGCTTGAAACCATTTCCCTCTCAAAAAAATGTTAAATAACTTTGTAACTATTCAGCAAGGCAACCGGGGTAAAGATCCCGGCATCTATTATAAAAGTAACAAAAAAAGACGAACATCGAACATTGAACTTCCAACATCGAATAAGGATGGAATCTAATCAGATTTTCCTTAATTCATCATTCAATGTTGGACGTTCGATGTTCGACGTTCAAAAAAAACACTCCACCTTTATCACGTTGACTTCACGTTCTTTGTTGGATATGGACACCAATCTTGTTACTTAGAAGCTGCACTCCATCTTCGCTCATTTCGGAGTCTCGCATGCTCGCTTACCTGAAGCACATCTGAACAGTTACAGCCTGGAGTAAGGGGAAATGTTACTTTTATAATAAATGCCGGGATCTTCACCCTCGGTTACTTTGCTGAATAATTACATAACATTTTAAATATGCGGATATCCCGTTTTTATATTGAGCTACGGTTATGCACATCTGATTTACATGGTGTGTTTTAGCCATTATTTCGACTGTAGGGGCAACCCTTGTGGTTGCCCTTTTTTGATTGCCACCCAGAGAAAGGGCACCCATACGGTTTGTGACTATTTTAAATACCATACGGGTTGGACGAATTCAAAAATGATGGCTGACACAACAGCTAAATTAAATACAAACATAATGGAGAAAAAAATGATGAAACGTTTAGCAGTATCAGGAATTGTAAGTATTTCACTCGCCTTAGCATTAATGGCCGGAGGTTGTGGCAAGTCCGA
>JAYEPA010000060.1:0-1312 GCA_034723545.1 Thermodesulfobacteriota bacterium
TGATGATATCGTAAAAACTACAAATTCACCACGGAGCACGCAGAGCTCACAGAGGTAACTAATTGAATAAAGATAATTTCTCTGTGCTCTCTGTGTGCTCTGTGGTGAAAAAAAGACTTTTTACGGGTTCATCAACTTTGACATGATATTCACATACTACAGCTTGCTCGCCTTCCTGGAGAACACTGCCGAATATTTACCCTTCTTCTTCGGGAAAGGGCACTGCCCTGCCGTTTGTCAGATCATACTGGGTACGGGTGATCAGTTCATCTTTCATCATCTCATTCAAATCCTTGAAATAGGCCGAATAGCCGGAAACCCGGACCATGAGCTCAGGATATTTTTCCGGATGTTTCTTGGCATCCAAAAGCATCTCATAGGTCATGATATTAAACTGAACCTGCTGCCCGCCGGCCCGAAAATAGGCCTCAATGGTCTGGGCGAAGCGCCGGCTCATCTGTTGCACATCATCTTCGGGGGTATATTTGATATTGAGCGCCCAGCAACCCGGCACATATTCCCCTCCCAGCTCAGCCACCGCGTTGAGGCAGGCGGTCAGTTCCGGGGCCGCACCGGAAACCGGCGTCATACCGCTGGAAAACACCTCGCGAGCCTTGCGTCCGTTGGGTAAAGCCCCGGTGATGCCGCCAAGCCCGGCGTGATTGGTCATGGTCCAGTAAGAAGGACGATATGGCCCGCCGCGGTAGTTGGTATGAGACTGATACAGCTCAAAAAGATGGCGGACAACATTGGCGGCGTTTTTCCGGGCAATAGGGGCCTCAGTACCATACTTGGGAGCACGGTTTTTCAGATAAAGCCGCATCTTCTCCCCTTCCCCGCCCTTGAAATCGTTTTTCACCATCTCCAGAAGTTCGGCAAAACCATACTTCCTATCGACAAAAACCGCCTGTTCAATGGCATTCAGGGAATCAACCACATCGGCAAAACCAATATGGGTCGCCCCGGAGGAATTATAGCGGGCACCGCCGAAAATCAGATCTTTTCCCTTTTCCATGGGACCATCAAAAAAGGCGGACAAAAGAGGAGACGGCATCATTTCCTGGTGCACGGCTCCCATGCATTCGTTTAACTGAATGGCATTTTCGATCAACCAGTCAAGCTGGGTCTTAAAAACCTCCCAGAATTCCTCAAAGCTGTTCAAATCCGCCGGGTCCGGTGTTTCCGGGCCGATCTGCTCATCACCGGTAATGGGCCGTTTGCCGCGAAAAAGAGCCATTTCCAGGGGAGCAACCAGGTTCATCATGATAGAACTTGAGGCCGGGTAGTCCCGACCGCTGCTGGCCAGCTCCAC
>JAYEPA010000060.1:1412-16769 GCA_034723545.1 Thermodesulfobacteriota bacterium
GCCTCCCTGAAGGTCGTGGCCGGTCCGGCCGGTACACGGCGGCAGACCTGGGCCATTTCCGAACATTCCTTTCTGACTTTCGGATCATCCGTCACCTGGGCAAGGAACTCCGCCTCTTCGGCCAGATGTCCGGCATAATCCATGATGCCCTGCAGGGAGATCTGTACGGCCTTGTAAAAATCAGCCTTCTCTTTTGCCTCCCGGCTCTCCGCATCTGCCAGAGCCTCTTCCTGTGCCGCGGCCATGGCCGTCAGACCGGACAGACCGTGCTCCAGCATGGGGACATAGGCAGGCACGGCATGGGAGATACACCCTGCCTTGGCAGCAATGAAAAACACGAGACTTTCAAAAAGGGACAAACATTCCGGATCGTTGAAACGCTCCCTGGTCAATTCCAGGACATTTTTATCCATCCAGTATGGAAATATTTTCAGATTAAGCTCTTGTGCATCTTCAGGGTCGAGTTTCTGGATATTCTTTTGCCGATCATTCACGGTATCAAGCTCCGGCCACAGGGTCAGGGCAAAAAATTCCGGGAAAAGTGGCGCCCCCAGGGCTTTACTGGTCGTGGAGCCGGCCAGAAGATTGCGGTCATGGAAAACAGGTCTCTTGCGGTGCAAAAAATGCCTGGTCTTCTTTGCCTGCCGGACTTCCGCTGAATCGACCGGATTGTCATGGTAAAGCAGGTATCTGGTGACAAAACGAGCCCGTTCGATACAGATCTCTGTCTCCCTGGAAAAAGAGAGACTCCGCAGCTCTTTCAGGCGCGGCAGATTCTCCAGAGTATAGTCTTTGAGAGTGATGTCGCCCAAGGTGATATTCGTCATTTTATGTACCTCCCAAACCGCCGTTGGCGGAATTAAAAATGAAAAATTACGAATTACGGTATTTTCTTATTACAGACAGCGTAAACTGAAACGAGAAAGTGTAATATTTGGGACAACGAAATGACTTTTCCTGTAGGAGCCCGACCCCCCGGGCGATTGCAATCTAGTCATCGCCCGGAGGGCCGGGCTCCTACAGCACCGTGCCTAATTATGGCTGAAGTTCGTTGGTAATCACATTTCCGATTCATTTTCACAAACTTGTACACTTTTCTAAAAAATCTCCCTTATCCTTACCCTTTGCCCCTTTGTCCCTTTGTCCCTTTGACCCTTTGACCCTTTGACCCTTTGACCCTTTGACCCTTTGACCCTTTGAAAATACTATAATCATTTGAACAACAATCACCTAAGAATTATTATCATTCATGCCAAATATCAAGCTTAATAGCCTTGCGGTGATACTGCCAGGTATCATCCAGGAGAACAAAATATCCGAACAGCTGATACTTGTATTTTGCCTCATCGACGGAAGAGTGATACGGAACATCCAGGGCCGTGGAATAGATGAGCTGTCCAAGAAAGAGACCGTCGGCGATCTCCACCAATTCATCAAGACAGAATCCGATGGGCACCGGTCCGCCCACCATGGGATAACGATAGTGAAACTGGAAAACTTTTTTCTTCTTATCCTGTCCATGGTTCATGGGCAGAATCGAATCCCTGTCGTCAACCCCGAGGAAGATATAACCTTGCCTGGCAAAGGGGGAGGGGCCGGCCTGGGACACAGCCTGAATGGCGGGGTCCGGCACCCGATAATTCATGTCAATAACCCGAAAGAGCGGATCTGCGGCAACAATCCGTTCATCCTGGGTATTGTTGCCGTCAACCCAATGCTCTCGGGCCTCTTTTTCCCAGAAGGCTTTATCCTCGTCACTCATGCTCTTGTCCCAAGGTCCGTTGCGCAGATGATCGGCATAACGGCCTGGTTTTTCCCAATAATTCCGGCTTGCCTTTTTTACCAGGCTGTAGTGGGGAGTACTGGCCAGACAGTTCTTCAACTCGCCCACCCGCTCTGGATAACGTTGGGCAAGATCACTGCTTTCGTCAAGAAACATGCTCAACTTGCGACCGCTTATTTTCTCAAAAGTTTTGCCGCTCCAGGGGAAGATGTATTTGCCGATGCTGTGCCAGGCCATATCAAGAACATTGGGTCCCCGGAATTCATTATCGGCCAGAAGACTGGCCAGGGCACCGGGAAAAATCTCGCTGTTATCAAATTTTTTGTCCCTATCCGGACAGAAGGTATCGCTGAAACCCAGGTGAAGATTCAGATTGGCGCCGTGATAATAGTCCAGGCCGCAGGCGACGTCCTTCTCTCCGTACCAGTCACGCTCCTCTTTGCCGTCTACACGGCAATTATACCCCTTTTTGCCCTGTCCCTGGAAAAATCCGTTTTCAACCCGGGGCGCCACTCCGCACCGGAAAAGACGATGAAATTTGTCAAAATGATGGAGACGGTCATCCTTGGCAGTACTGGCGGAAACCTCATGGCTGATGCGCTGCAGCATCTGCAGGATGGATTCCCCGTCGCCCAGCATGTCGCGCACATCGCCACTGTCTGTTTCAAGGGGAGAATCTTCCAGAATAAAAGTCGTAAACTTCTCCCGCAGGGCGTCATTGCCTTTCCAGCCGCCAACCCAGTCCCCAATATCCTGCCATTGCCGGGGCAGATCGCCGCCCGACGTGGTCTTTTCTTTCGGGACAGCCTCAACCTTGTCGTACCCAAGTTCACGATAACCACTTTCACCCCGGCGTGGACGCAGTTGAGGAAAAGCACTGTTCGCGTAAACTCGCTTAGCCCAGGCTGGATCCATCATCAAGAAATAACCATTGTTCTGATATCCATAGTCCACCTCCCTGTCCGATGAAAACAGTTTAAAGACAAAATCAAGGGGGCTGTCATCCCGGCCGGCATACTGTTCGCCCACGGGAATTGGTGGCAAATCAGGGCAGAATGGTAGACGCAGGCTGCCAAGACTGTAATGACGGCTGGCAAAAACCAGTTGCCCCAGGTAGATCCCCTCATCAACCTGGACAAGTTCGTCAACGAGACGGGTCATGGGATAGACGGGATTTAATTTTGGCCAGCGGTAATTGAGCTGAAAAACCTCTTTGCTGTTCATTTCCGGCACAAACGATCTGCCGTGATTGGCCAGGAAAATTCCACCGGTCATGCTGTATGGAATATTCTTTTCCTTTGCCTGGTTTTTTTCAAGAAGCTGGGTGTCAAAAATCTTTTCCCCGGCGGACAGCGGTCGCGGTGCCAGGTTCCACATAGGATTCAGGACAGGCAAACCAAGGCCCTGGATCAAATCAGGATTCGCCGGCTCACGAAAATAGTTGCGGCCGATGCGGGTGATCTGCTGGTCATAAATCTCCAGCATCTCTTTATCATTATCTGTTTTTTCAGCCACCACTTCCCTGGCCACCGGCTCAAAAGTTTTGCCCATCCAGAGACCTGTGTCCGCAAATGTCATATTCCAGACGCTGGCCATCCATTCAATACTGGCGATCTTTGATCTTTCCCCGCCAAACTGCTGCACGGTGTCCTTGAAATAGTCAGTGTCCCTGATTGACACCGGGATGCCGATCATCGGCCCGTCCAAAGTGGCATATTTCCCGCACTTGAATAATGTCTCAAGCTTTTGATGCACTTCCGGCCACTGCCCGCGCTTTTTGTTGTCGGCCAGAATCCGTTGATAACCGGCCAGGAGTGCGTACATGTCACCCGTAAAATCATTTTTCAGAAGGGATTCCAGTTCCGCAGCCAGAGTATCGGCCTTGTCTGGGGATGAAACGGGAAAATTATTGCTATTGAGATAATCCGTCATCATGTTTTTTCTCCCTTTTTTTTATTTATGAAGAAGATAAAGATATTAAAGAAGGTAGAGAAGGTAAAAAAATACGGATCTGCAAACGACCATGTGTTTGTTATCACTTGAAATACCCAGCAAGAATGCTGCACCAAGAAAGGCACAGGAAATTCCAAGTTTTGGAAGTAAACTTGCTAACTCACAACCAACCCGTTCGAGGGAAGCAGAACCCGCAGAATATAGGTCCGACTCCGGGACGCAGCCTGGTAAAACCGGTAAACGTCAAGGCCGGGAACAGTTCCGGATTCCTTCTTTCTTATCAGATTTTCCCGTTCATTATGCCATTTATCGCCATTATAGACGGGTATGGATTCGGACCCTGTCGCAAACAGCTTGCCGTTTTTTGCCGCGCTTTGCCAGGCCTGAATCCTTTTCTTTTTCGGTGCCTGCAGGCTGAGAATATCCGCAACCTGCTGGTTGATATCCGAAAATTTAACAAATTCCTTCTCGGCGCAGTCCGGCCGCGCCTGGGCAAAATCCCGAAAAAAATTATAAAGTGCCTCGCAGCCCTCCAGGAAAGTTGCCTGATTATCCCGCAGACCACTGCTTGTTTCCGGATCTTCATAGGTGAAAGACCATTTGAGAAATGGCCTGTCCGGAAAAGTCATGGCAGCCCCGTGACCCAGCCCTCCGGAAAGGCCTTCGGCAAACCAGGATTTGACGTTATCAAGCCAGCCTCCCTCGCGTGGATAGTCTTCCTTGTATTTTTTCGCCTTTTCCAGGATGTATTTTTCCATTTTCCTGTCAAGGTTTCTAAACTGAAAACTATCATTGATAATTTTATTTCTGCGTGAACTGATGCCCGAGAAACCGTAGTGGGAAAAGGTATCGGCATAAATATGGGCCGTGATGCCGATAAGGGGAAGGGCGTAGGGACGATCGGCCAAAGCAAGATTATATCTGACCAGTTCCCGAACGATGTCACTGTCTTTCCGGCAAACCAACCGTTCCGTATAGGTCTTTCCGGAATTACCCGGCAAAAAGTGGAAGGGAACCCAGATTTGTCTCTGATCCTCCAGATCAATATTCTTCAGGTTCGCTGCATGATGGGCCGTGGCCTCGGCATCCAGTCGTCCTCCGTCACGAAATTCAATGCTGTCCTTTGATGCGTTGTCGTCTACAAACTGAGCGGCCGTTGCGATTATTCCGGCTGCTTTTCTGGTGATGCCCGCCGCCCTGGCCATTGCATAGGTACCGTAATAGTGCATATCAATCTGCATTTTTTCTCTCCTCCACAAATTTTGTTTTGAAGTGATAAAAAAAGGGACTGACTTCCCTATCCTGCAGTAACTTCTCAATAACCGGTGGCGCTTGTTTGGTGTAGGAGCCCACCCTATGGGCGATTATGTTCGGCTGATGCTGCAAAACCTCATTATATCGCCCGAAGGGCCGAGCTCCTACGGATTCGCACACAGCTAGTAATTTCGTAAGCCTGACCTGTTTTGATAAAATTGCCACCAGTTATTGAGAAGTTACATCCTACAATCTCAATCAGCTGAATTTATAAAAAAATCTGTGTAACTATTCAGCGTATGTGAAAATGTTACGAAAAACTCGGACTGTAACTGTTCAGATGTGCTTCATATTCGTTCATTTTGGGCTTTGAAGCATACTGGTGCTATTCGAGAAGACCAAATATGGGCGAAGATGAAGTGCAGCTGAATAGTTACAAATCTGTCTCCTTTTTCGGATATCTTGCTGTACTCGCTTTTCGGCCTTCACAGCAGGTGATCTGTTCCAGGATCGGTCAGATACCGAATCCTCACTGCAAGATACCCCAGACGAATATTTTCGTCAAAAAATATATACAGATTTCAAAACAAATTCAGTATGTTCTTTAATATTTAGGTAACTTCTCAATAAGTGATGATGTACCTCCAGCCTCCCCCTTTATTAAAGGGGGATTGAGGGGGATTTTTTTAGATTGCTACTATTTATTGAGAAGTTATATATTCGAATTCAAAATTCAAAATTTGCTGTCTTATTGAATGCTTTCAAATTATTTCGGATTCTTCGCTTTCCAGCCGTAAACCCGAGTTGCTGTCGGGCTCAACACATCATGATCATGTGTCGTTACGGATCTTCCGATGATTTAAAACAAAAAAATATTATCTGTGCAAAAAAAATTGCAAATCAAAAAACTTATTTGTACCTTATCCATTACAACCTGTAATTATATGTATTTATGATCATTTCCAAAGAGGCTGATACCTAACGGCATAATAAAAAAGGCCTTTTCCCCTAAACCATTAACGCAGCTGGTTTTAGTTCTGATAACAATATCCTTTTCAACCGTAGTTTCCTATGCGATCTAACCATATAAAAATTCAAGTATTTTTTGCCGTTTTATTCTGGTTTTCAGTAATCCTGATTTCTCTTGTTTTGTCTTTAAAGGCAGAAAAGAAAAATAGAACGGAAGCATTACTTGCCGGCGGCAGAGCCTTTTTTCAACAGGCAATTCTTACACGGGCATGGAACGCTGAGCATGGTGGTGTTTTTGTCCCAATTACAAAAAAAACCAGGCCCAACCCGTATCTACCTCTCGCGGATAGAGATCTGACGACTGACACAGGTGTTGAATATACAAAAATCAACCCGGCATTTATGACAAGAGAAATTTCCGAGCTGGCAGAAAACAGTAAAGGAATAAAATTCCATATTACCAGCCTAAGGCCATTACGTCCCGGGAATGAACCGCATTTATGGGAAATCGAGTCTTTAAAAATGTTTCAAAACGGGCAACAGGAGTTTAGCTCATTTTCTGATAACGACAGTAACTTTCGATATATGGCACCTCTTATTGTTACGAAAGAATGCCTGAAATGTCACGAAAAGCAAGGATACAAAGAAGGAGATATCCGAGGAGGAATTAGTGTTGTCATTCCGGTAAAACCATCCAGTGGATTCACGACGATCTGGCTCAGCCATGTGGCGGTTTTACTTATAGGCCTCCTGTTCATTTGTACTTCTTGGCGTAAACTTGAAAGCAAACAGGTACAACTCATCAAAGCCAGGAAAGAATCCGAAAAAGCGAACCTGGCCAAAAGTGATTTCCTTGCCAATATGAGCCATGAAATCCGTACCCCGTTAAACGGAATCATCGGCATGACCAGACTGGCCAGGGACAGTCATCCCGAGCCGCAAATGCAACACTACCTGGAAACAATTCAAACTTCTTCGGACAGCCTGTTGCAGCTTATTAACGATATCCTTGATTTTTCCAAGATCGAGGCAAATCAGCTTGAATTAGAAAACCGGCCCTTCAGCCTCGTCCAAGCCGTTGAAAGCGCTGTTCAAACAATTAATATTCTTGCCAGTAAAAAAAGGCTGAGACTAACCGTTGACATCCGGCCCGATGTGCCGCCAGCGGTGAGCGGCGACAGTTTCAGACTTCGCCAGATATTATTGAATCTGCTGAGCAATGCGGTAAAGTTCACTGAAAAAGGCAGTCTTACAATTCGGGTTAAGCGCCAGAGAAACTCCACCGATCCAGTGTGGCTCAAATTTACAGTTCAGGACACGGGAAAGGGGATCTCCCCGGACCAACTTGAGCATATCTTTGATCATTTTGCCCAGGAAGACTCCAGCGTGACCCGAAAATACGGCGGAACCGGTTTAGGTCTGGCCATCTGTCGGGAGTTGTGCCAGCTTATGGGTGGCAAAATTCAAGTACAAAGCACTCTCGACAAAGGCAGTTCCTTCAGTGTTACACTGCCTTTCGAGTATGCTGACAACAAGAAATTAACAACTGCAAAATTAGATTCGGATAAAAGAAAAAAGATCAGCTCTCCGCTTCATCTCCTGCTGGTAGAAGACAACCGGATTAACCGCGAGTTGGCGGTGATGATGCTGGAACAGAAGGGGCATCAAGTGACCACGGCAAAAAACGGCCTGAAAGCGCTGAAAATTTTAGCCGATCAGCATTTTGATGCTATCTTGATGGATGTGCAGATGCCGGAGATGGACGGACTGACCTGCTCCCGGACAATAAGGGCATTTGAACAGGGAAGGGAAATTGATGAGCAGATTGAACTTCCGGACGATCTCTCAACCGAACTCAAGAAAAAACTCCGGGGCCAGACGGTTTACATCGTTGCAATGACAGCCCATGCTATGAGCGGCGACCGTGAAAAATGCCTCGAGGCCGGGATGGACGGCTACCTGACCAAACCGTTTGAGCCGGAAAAAGTGACCGCCACCCTGAACCTGATTGCCACAGAGATCAGCCACCAGCTCCAGCCATCCTCAAAAAAATTAAAGATCGACACAGCTTCCGAGTCCGCACTGCCGGACTCGAAACTTGTTGCCAAGGCCCGGACTCATCTGAAAAATAAATTCAATTTCAAAAAAGAACTGATTGACCATATCCTGATATCCTCTGCAAAAAGCTTTGTTGAACATTTAGACCGACTGGAACAGGCCATATCTCAAGATGACCATGACAGTCTGGCAGCCTCATCCCATGCCCTGAAAGGATCATTGCTCAATCTTGCTTTAAACGAAGAGGCGGAACTGGCGCAAAAAATCGAACTTGCCGCCGGAAGCCGGGAACAAGCCCCTTATGATCAATACCTGCAGAAATTGCGAAAAAATTTAGAAGATTTTTCTTAAACAGACCGATTCATGATATCCAATCACTGGTTAATCCCTTGATCCGGAAAAACCCCCTTTTGGCGAATTGTATTTCACGTAATTGATTGACCCTCAAAAAGTTACAGGGTAAATGGATAAGGTTGAAACAATAATCCATTTTCTCATGTGACTGTTCAGGTCGATAAACTGTAGGACAAATGAGCTTTGAAAACTAATAGCTTTTAGCCTACGACCTAAACTCCAGAAATAGTTACTTTCCCATTACCATTCACAAAAAAAACATATGACTACTATCGCCGTTGTCGGCCCGCAGGGGTCGCATAGCTGTCAGGCCGCCGAACAATTTGACCGGCAGGTCACTCTCAGACTCTTTCCCGATCTGCAAACCGCTGCCCGGGCTTTCCAGAACAACGAAACAGACCACATGGTCATTCCGGTCTACAATACCAGGGTCGGTGGTCTGCTCAAATCATTTCAGCTCCTGGAAAAACTCAAAAACTGTTTCTGGACCGACAATATTGTCCTGCCCATTCATCTTTCCCTGGGCGGGCTGGACAGGGAACATGGGCTGAAAATGCTGCTGGGTACGGGTCCAATATTGCGCCAGTGCGAAGAATATATCGGTCGTCTCTACTCCCATATTCCCCAGCTCTCGGTCACGGATATCAGCCAGGCCATGGCAGAGATCAAACGGGACGGATTGTCCGACAGGGGCGTTCTCGAAGCGGAAACCGTCCTGCTGGCAAATGGCTTTGTCATCAGAGAGCGGGAGGCTGCTCCTCACAATAAAACCCGTTTCGCCATTCTGGGGCACCGGATGGCACCGCGAACCGGATATGACGCTACAGCGATGATAACGATTCCCCTCAAGGACCGTGTCGGTATGCTCTATGACACCCTGGGGGAATTTACCGGGCGCGGCATTAACATTCTGGATATGCGGGCTGAAAATGATGTCAAAACCCAGAAACTGCAAATTTACATCGAGGCAGAGGGCCATATCGAAGATCCCGAGATCCAGGCTGCCCTGACCCACATTGAACAGCATGTTGTCCAGGAAGAGGACTGCATCAGGGTGCTCGGCAGTTATCCCAGGGTTGATATGCGCGTAAAGCGCATCAAGACCTTCGGCTTCATCGGCACCGGTGACATGAGCACGTGGTTTACCCGGAAACTGGAACATGAAGGATACCAGACAATGCTTGCCGGCCGATCCACCGAACTGCGGCCGGAAGAAATGATCAAGCAGGTAGATGTCGTAGTCATCTGTGTTCCCATCAGCAACACGCCGGAGACCGTAGAAAAATACGGCCCTCTTCTCCGTGACGGCCAGGCCCTGATTCTGCTGGCCGGCGAGGCGGAAAACACCCTTGATACCGCCTTGAACAAAACCGGACAGGGCGTCGAGATCATGCTGGTTCATAATCTCTGGGGCCCCAAGGCCGTAACAATGAAGGACAAAAACGCCTGTGTGGTCCGTACCAGCCGCAGCGGCAGTCTATGCAGTGAATTCGAGGCTTTTTTATACAAGCATGGCGCCGATATATGCCATGACACCCCCAGCCACCACGACCTGCTCATGGGGGTCGGCCAAAAACTGCCCACCTCGATTTCCGTGGCCCTGGCCATGGCCTTGGAACAGAATAACATCAAGACGGACGATATCGGCAAACATTCCACCCTGACCTCGCTCTACTCCATTCTGGCAATGGCCCGGGTCCATTCCCAAAATCCAAGGACCTACGCGGAAATCATGTCCACCGGAGGCGACGGCCGCAAAATTGTCAGGAGTTTTGCCGAAAACCTGATCAAACTCATGGAAATGGCTGAAAAGGGACAAATCAGCGAGCTATGTGAGTTAATTGACAAAAATTCAAAGTATCTCTCCGCAGACTTCCTTAAGTCCAGCATGAAGCAGGCCCTGGCTGTGGACAAAACCCTGAGCAGAATAATTTAATGAACTCATTACTCCACTATGCTGCTCCACCGGTACTTGGCGCCTTTATCGGCTATATGACCAATTACGTGGCCATTAAAATGCTGTTTCGCCCCTTGAAAAAATGGCATGTTCTCGGCATCAGGGTGCCCATGACTCCGGGCGTAATCCCATCCAAGAGACACCAGCTTGCCGAAAACATGGGCGAAATGGTCGGCGAACATCTGCTCACACCACGAGATGTCAAGCAGGCCATCACCAGCGCAAGATTCCAGAACAAACTGAAAAACATGATTGACGCCAGGGCCAGACTGTTGATGAACAGGGATCTTGGTCCGGTCAACACCGTTGTTCCACATCGGTTTAAAAACTATTTCGATGCCACGCTCAAGATCATCAGGCTGCGTTTTATCAAGGTGATGCACCAATATCTTGACAGTGAAGAATTTGGCGCCACGATTGAATCGCTCCTTTCCGACCAGGTCAATGATCTTCTTAAGCGAAAACCGAAAACCCTGCTGGCTCAAGAAAACAAGGAGCATTTTTACATCTTTCTGGAAACAACCCTTGAGCAGTTCATGGCCAACCCTGGTCTTACTCAATGGGCAACAGAGACAGCGAACAACAAGTTTGACCGTTTCCTTGCGGATGATCGTCCCTTGTCAGACCTTGTTCCCGCTGAAATCAGAGATTTCCTCCTGGAAAAAATCGAGCAGGAAACACCCCATCTTCTGGAAAAACTGGCCCAACTTATCCAGGAACCGGCCATGCGTGACAAAATTGCCGATACCATCTGCAGAGCTGTGGACAATTTCAGCGCATCCCTTGGTCCCATGGCCGCCATGCTGGGCAATTTTATCAATCGCAAAACTATTTATGAAAAAGTGACCGATTATCTTGACAGCAAGGGAGAAGAGGCCGCAAGCTGGCTCTTTGATGAAACCGTGCAGGATAAAATTACGGCCATCATCCACGCCAAGGCTGACGAGTTGTTATCGCGTCCCTGTTCTCAATTGCTGGACAAGGCCGGCCCGGAACAGATTGCTGAAATTCGCGCCACCATCAGCCGACAAATTGTCGAAATTTTAAAAAATCCGGAAACGGCCCGCTCTCTCACCTTGCTTCTGCGCCAGGGTCTGGAGAGCCAGGCCAGCCGCTCCCTGCACGACATTCTTATTGATCTTTTCGGCCGGAACAGTGTCAGCCGTGGCAGAGAGTGGACTGCGACGGAAATTGTCAATCTCATCCGCTCCGCCAAGATAAAGAAAATGCTGGAAACCGTTGTGGTTGACACACTGGAGAAGAAACTGCTGGACAAACCCATCGGCCCACTCAATGCCATATTACCCCGGGAGGTGCAAAAAAGTTTTGCCGAATACATCCTGCAGCAACTCAGTGGACTTCTGATCCGGGAAATACCGGGCCTGGTTGATTCATTGAATATAAAAAAAATGGTGACCCGAAAGGTGGATACTCTGGATCTGCTCCGTCTCGAGGGACTCCTGATGGGCATCATGCAGGAACAGTTTAAATACATTAATTTATTCGGCGCAATACTTGGCTTTCTTATCGGACTTTTGAATTTGCTTGTCCTGTCGCTTTAATCTTCATTACAGCTACGAGACAGACGAATATTGCCAATAAACAGGTACCTCAAATAAGTCGTGGAAATCGCCACACAGCAAGGAGAAATTCAAATAAAATAGTAACTGTTCAGCTGCACCCCATCTTCGCCCATTTAGAGCTTCTCGAGTTGTGTTGACGGAGCACTGTCTTTTCATGTAAAATTATTCAAGTAAGAGTATTAAAATAAGACAAAGCCAAACCTGCCGTAAGACAGGGACGGAAAGCTACGGGTCTAACGAGATAGCCGAGCTGCCTTGAAACGGGGTGGTTCTCGGCTATTTTTATTTTTATAGCTACATGTAAATTTTATTCCCTCAACAATGAAGAGGAAAATCATGAAATATGTAGTAAGCGCTCTTGCCTTTGCGACAGTGGTGTTCTTCACTATCTCAGCACTTGTGGCCGACGATATCGATTTCGTTTGGGTCAAGGCCATTGGTGGTACGTCTATTCGCGGAACAGCTATTTCAACAGATGATTCCGGTAATGTCTACACCACTGGTTATTTTACAGGCACTGTCGACTTCGACCCTGGGGAAGGAGTTGTCGAACTGACCAGCGCCACACCTTATAGGCCTGATATCTTTATCAGCAAATTAGACAGCAATGGTAATCTCATTTGGGCCAAATCCATGGGAGGGCCTTTAGAGGATCGTGGGCAGAATATTTACATAGATGATTACAGCAACATATACACCACTGGTGGATTTACAGGCACTGTCGACTTTGACCCCGGGGAAGGGGTTGTCGAACTGACCAGCGCCACAGCTGATAGAACTGATATCTTTATCAGCAAATTAGACAGCAATGGCAAGCTCATTTGGGCCAAATCCATGGGAGGGGGTGGATATGATGATGGGTACGCTATCTCAGCAGATGATTCTGGCAATGTGTATGCCAGTGGATGCTTCGGTGACAATGCCGACTTTGACCCTGGTGATGACAGTTTCATATTGATTAATTCTACCGGACTGTGGTGTGAGATCTTTATCAATAAACTTGACAGTGATGGCAATTTCCTTTGGGCTAAGGCTCTGGGCCCAGGGAACGGAAACGGTATCTCATTAGATGATTCCGACCATGTCTACATTGCCGGCTATTGGGTCTCGGGTAACCTGGCTGGTGATGATTATGGCGAAATTTATCATGAAGGCTTTACCAGCAAACTGGACAGTAATGGCAATTTCCTTTGGACCAATACCATTACTGGCAGCTCACTACACGATATTTCAGTAGATGATTCCGGATACGTCTACACCACTGGCAATTCCACTATCAATAAACTTGATAGCAATGGTAATTTCATTTGGCATAAAGCTATGACCGGGGTTTATGGACTAGGTGTCTCCGTGGATAATTCCGGTAATGTTTACACCACTGGTGAGTTTCAAGGAACTGTCGATTTTGACCCAGGGGAAGGAGTTGTCGAACTGACCAGCGCCGGCAAGGATGATATTTTTATCAGCCAATTTGACAGCAATGGCAAGCTCATTTGGGCCAAATCCATGGGAGGGACTTCAACTGATACAGGATATGCTATTTCTGTAGATAATTCCTACAATATCTTTACCACTGGGGTTTTCTTCGGAACTGTCGACTTTGACCCCGGGGAAGGAGTTGTCGAACCGACCAGCACAGGGAACTATGATGTATTTGTTTTAAAGCTTAAAAGTGGTGGTCCTTTCAAACTTTCTGTCTCTTTGAGTGGCGATGGAATAGTAACAAGCCATCCTTCAGGAATAGATTGTCCAAAAAACTGTACGGATTTTTTTTATAAAAACACATCAGTTACCCTGACAGCTGTACCTTCGGAAGGTGCCAGTTTCGGTAACTGGTCAGGTGGTGGTTGTAGCGGTAGTGGTACCTGTACAGTGACTATGGATAGTGATATTGAGGTGACGGCAACTTTTGGGAAGGAGGGGGTTGTGTCCTGGTTAATGTTGCTCTTGAAATGAAAGAAAATAAAGACGGCCACCTTCTGCTGATTGAAAATTTGTAATAATAAGCATTTTCAATGGTGGCATCAAATACTTACCTTCGGTGCCTGTGATCACTTACGTCTTCTGTGCACAAAAAAATTACCAACAGAACTGTCATGAAAGAAGAAAAAAAAGAAAGGGACACAAAATTACAGGTCATACTGACACTTATCTTCGTCGTCCTGTCAGCTGTCTTATTTTTTTTATTAGACAGCAGAAAAAATCATAACCAGCAGCAACACCTGCAACTCATCACAGATAGATACCAATTCGCCTATAATACTATTTATGATCAATACAAGCAGTTAGCTACAAATATCTATTCAGGTTTAGTGAAAAGATTTGACATCCAGGATGTGTACCAAAAACTGCTCTCTGCCGATGAAGAGCGGAAGAACAGGCTGCGGGAAGAGCTGCTTGCCACAATCAGGCCACGCAATGAAGAACTGCAAAAGACAGCAAAAGTAAGACAACTCCATTTTCATCTCCGGGATAATGAATCGTTCCTGCGCTTGCATCGACCTGAAAAATTTGGCGATAATTTAACAGGTATACGGGAAACTGTGGACTATGTGAATACTGAGCATTCACCCATTGATGGTTTTGAAGAGGGAAGAATATACAACGGCTATCGATTTGTTTTTCCCATTACTGCAGTTGACCAGACCCATCTTGGCAGCATGGAAATCTCGTTTGGCCCGGAAGCCATGACCTTGTCCATTATGCAACAATACCTTGTGCTGAGTAATTTTTTTATCAAGGAAGAGACGATAAAGAGAAAAGTATTTCCAGACGAACAGAATAAAGCCTATAAGAAATCTCACCACAAAGGCTATTTATATGACAAAAACGTCTTAGCAGCCCTCAAAAATGTATCTCGTAAAGAGATGAAAGAGCTCAAACCGCAAAAAAATATAACTGATGCGGCCTTGGCCAATGCCCACAGTGGTCGGTCAATGTCACTCTATGCTCCTTCCATCGACATGGTCTTCACCACTATTCCTGTTTTAAATCCTGTAACCCATGAGATGATTGCCTTTCTTACGATCAGAAGCCAGTCGCACTTCTTCATAAATGAAATGAAACATTTCAGGCTTATTTTTTCTTTGAGTCTGTTGCTGCTGATCATGATTTTATGCACTGCCTATCTACAAAACAGCAAAAGAAAGATTCTTGAGGCCAACACAAAGCAACTGGAAAAGCAGAGACGACGGCTTTTAGAGGCACAGAAGATTGCCAATCTTGGTCATTGGGAATATGACCTCAGAAATAATCGCTTAAGCTGGTCTGATCAAATATATCGTATCTTTGGCCTGCAGCCCGGGCAATTTTCAGCCACCATTGAGGCCTTCCTGGATAGAGTTCATCCGAACGATCGTGACTTTGTAAGCACCTCCTATACGGACTCGGTGAAAAACCGTCAGCTCTATGATATTGAGCACCGAATCATTACAAAGGATGGTGCG
>JAYEPA010000061.1:0-6330 GCA_034723545.1 Thermodesulfobacteriota bacterium
CTATGATGATGGTCAAGTCAATAGTCAATGTCAAAAGCTTGATCTTCAATAACAGGTTGTGACCCATGGCAGTGAAACCAGGCTACCTGGCCCTGCATAAATCCGGCGAACTTGAAAAACGAATTGGAGCGGCGCGGGAGAGTTTACACTGCTGCACCCTTTGTCCCCGCACCTGCAAGGTGAACCGGCTTGAAGGTGAACTCGGTATCTGCAAGACCGGAAAACGGATGATCGTTGCCAGTTACGCGCCCCATTTCGGCGAGGAGGCCCCCCTTGTTGGACAGGGCGGTTCCGGGACAATTTTTGTCTCAAGCTGCAATCTGGGCTGTGTCTTCTGTCAGAATTATGAGATCAGTCATTTGGCTGATGGCGTGAAAGCGGAGCCTGGGCAGGTGGCCGCCATCATGGTCAGCCTGCAGAAACAGGGCTGTCATAATATTAATTTCGTCACCCCGAGCCATGTTGTGCCCCAGATCCTTGAGGCCCTGCCTTTGGCCATTGCTAAAGGATTGACCCTGCCCCTGGTTTATAACAGCAGCGGTTATGACTCGGTGGAGACCCTGAAGCTGCTGGATGGGGTGGTGGATATTTACATGCCGGATTTTAAATTCTGGGATAAAGAGTCGGCTAAACGCTTGGCAAAGGCGCCTGATTATCCTGAACGAGCCAGGGCTGCCATCAGCGAGATGTATCGCCAGGGCGGTGATCTGCAAATGGATCAGGATGGGATTGCGGTCCGGGGGCTTCTGGTCAGGCATCTGGTCATGCCGGGTGGATTGGCCGAAACCGGGGAAATTGTCCGTTTTCTGGCCGGACTCTCAAAGGATACCTATGTCAATATCATGGATCAGTACCGTCCCATGGGACGGGCGGCCGAGTTTCCGCCCATTGACCGTCCCCTGGGTCATGATGAGTATGTGGAGGCGGTGAGACTGGCCAGGGATGCTGGCCTGCATCGTTTGGATGAAAAGGATTTTGCCGGGATGTTGCGCCGTTTGGGCGTTTTGTGATTTGGAATTTTGGAATGCAGAATGCGGATTGTGGATTGTGGAGTGAGGTAAAAGATGGCTACTTGGAGTAGGGTTGTTATGTCATCCGTTGGCAAGAAGGGCGTCATGGCTGCCAGCGGCATCATGCTCAGTTTTTTTTTGCTGGTTCACGCTCTGGGCAATTCCAGCACATTTCTTGGCCGGGAAGCCTTTAATTCCTATGCCCGCCATCTTCACAGCCTGGGATGGCTGATTCCACTTTTTGAGGTCGGTCTTGTTGTTGTTTTTTTGACCCATATCGTTCTGGGATGCATGACCTGGTGGCAAAATAAAAGGGCGCGACCTCATAACTATGAGGTTTACAGAAGTTCGGGGGGGCGCAGTGCGGGCTCGAAAACCATGCCTTATACCGGTTTAATCATCCTGGCCTTTTTGCTTGTTCATTTGCAAAATTTTCATTTTATCGATCATTCCAGGGAGATTTCCGCAATCGTCAAAGGGGTTTTGGTCCAGCCGCGCTATGTCATTTTTTATAGTATCGCCATGCTGGCTCTGGCCCTTCACATGAGCCATGGTTTTTGGAGCATGTTCCAGTCTCTGGGGATCAATCACCCGAAATATAATTTAATCCTGCATAGAGGGACTCTTTTTCTGTGCATGGTGATAGCTGCGGTTTTTGTCCTGATTCCGGTATTGGGTCTGCTCTGGCCGAATTTTTTGTTGTAGCTGCAAAATCAGGCATGACTTTCTCATTGAGACACGGAGATCACGGAGTTTTTCCTCTATGAACTTTGCGCCTTTATGAGAGCATAAAAAAGAGATAACATCAATGATTCTTGACGCAAAAATACCCCCTGGCCCTTTGGCGGAAAAATGGGATAAGCACCGTTTTGACACCCGACAGGTGAATCCGGCCAATAAACGTAAATTTACCATCATTGTCGTAGGCTCGGGCCTTGCCGGTGCCTCGGCCTCGGCAACCCTTGCTGAGCTGGGTTATAACGTCAAGACCTTTACCATTCATGATTCTCCCCGGCGGGCCCACAGCATCGCGGCCCAGGGCGGCATTAATGCGGCCAAGAATTACCAGAACGATGGCGACAGTGTCTTCCGCCTTTTTTATGACACGATCAAGGGCGGTGATTTTCGTTCCCGGGAGGCCAATGTCTATCGGTTGGCCCAGATTAGTAACAATATTATTGATCAATGCGTGGCCCAGGGCATTCCCTTTGCCAGGGAATACGGCGGCAGTCTGGCCAATCGTTCCTTTGGCGGCGCCCAGGTGTCGAGAACTTTTTACGCTCGTGGTCAGACCGGCCAGCAGCTCCTGCTCGGTGCCTACAGTGCCCTGATGCGGCAGGTGGAGATGAAAAAGGTTGAAATCCTGCCGCGTCGGGAGATGCTTGATCTGATTGTAATAGACGGCAGGGCCCGGGGTATTGTGGTTCGGGATATGCGGAGCGGCCGTATTTCATCCCATGTGGCGGATGCCGTGGTGCTGGCCACCGGCGGTTACGGCAATGTTTATTTTCTCTCCACCAATGCCATGAATTCCAATGTTACCGCAGCATGGCGGTCCTGTAAACGGGGGGCCTTTTTTGCCAATCCCTGTTTTGTCCAAATCCATCCCACCTGTATCCCGGTGCATGGCGATTATCAGTCCAAATTGACCCTGATGAGTGAGAGTCTGCGCAATGACGGTCGGGTCTGGGTGCCGGAAAAGTACGGTGACCAGAGGGAGCCGGGCCGGATTCCGGAAGAGGAGCGGGATTATTATCTGGAAAAGAAATATCCGAGTTTCGGTAATCTCGTTCCTCGTGACGTGGCTTCGCGCAATGCCAAGGAGCAATGCGATCAAGGCAAGGGGGTGGGTGAAACCGGCCTGGCTGTTTATCTCGATTTTGCCGAGTCCATTGAACGTGACGGTCTGGAGACGATCCTGAAAAAATACGGCAATCTCTTTCAGATGTATGAAAAAATCACGGCCAGCGATCCGCGCCGGGAACCGATGATGATCTACCCGGCCGTCCATTACACCATGGGCGGTCTCTGGGTTGATTACAATCTAATGAGCACCATTCCCGGCCTCTTTGTTCTGGGCGAGGCCAATTTTTCCGATCACGGCGCCAATCGGCTTGGGGCCAGTGCCCTGATGCAGGGCTTGGCAGACGGTTATTTTGTCCTGCCCTCCACCATCTGCGGTTATCTGGCTGAAGCAGAATTAGCTCCTGTGAAAAGTAATCATGTGGTGTGTGAAAAGGGCGAAAAACAGGCGGCTGACAAGATCAGCAGACTGCTGAGCTGTCATGGCAAACGGACGGTTGATGATTTTCATAAGGAATTAGGAAGGCTGCTCTGGGATCATTGCGGCATGGCCAGGAACCGGAAGGGGTTGGAAACGGCTCTGGCAAAAATTCCCGAGATTCGGGAGGAATTTCGCCATAATGTCCTGGTGCCGGGGAAAAACGAGACCCTGAACCAGTCGCTGGAGCGGGCCGGTCGCCTGGAAGATTATCTGGAATTTGCCGAAATGATGGTCATTGACGCCTTGCAGCGCCGGGAATCCTGCGGATGTCATCTCCGCGAGGAAAGCCAGACCGCCGAAGGGGAGGCCAAACGGGATGATGAAAACTACGCCTACGTGGCGGCCTGGGAATTTGCCGGGGATGGCAGGTCGCCAAAGCTCCACAGGGAGAATCTTGTTTTTAAGAATGTGACTCTGAGTCAGAGAAGTTATAAGTGAGATGTCAGGGGTTAGGGACTAGGGGTTAGGGGCTAGGGATCAGAAGTCGGGAGTAAGAAGGAAGAGGCAAACATGAGCAATGACAAGATTGGTTTAACCCTGAAAATCTGGCGGCAGCCATGTTCGCATTCCAAAGGCAAACTTGAGACCTTTCATGTGGATAATATTTCTCCTGATATGTCTTTTCTGGAAATGCTCGATGTTCTCAATGAACAGCTTACCCTGGGCGGCAAACAACCGGTGGCCTTTGATCATGACTGCCGGGAGGGGGTCTGCGGCATGTGCGGCGCAGTGGTTAACGGTCAAGCCCATGGACCGGAAAAGGAAACAACTTTGTGCCAGCTCCACATGCGTCATTTTAAGGACGGCGAAACCCTGGTGATTGAGCCTTTTCGGGCCCGTGCTTTTAAGGTCGAACGGGATCTGGTGGTGGATCGTTCTTCCCTTGATCAAATTATTCAGGCAGGTGGCTATGTCTCGGTAAATACCGGCGGTGCTCCGGATGGCAATGCTATTCCCATTGCCCAGGATGCGGCGGAGCAGGCCATGGACGCGGCCGCCTGTGTCGGCTGCGGGGCCTGTGTCGCAGCCTGCCCCAATGGCTCGGCCATGCTTTTTGTCAGCGCCAAGGTTTCCCAGCTGGCACTGCTGCCCCAGGGCCACCCGGAGCGGGCCGGTCGGGCTCTCAATATGGTAGCCAGAATGGATGAGCTAGGTTTTGGTAACTGCGGCAATGAACGGGAGTGTGAGGCAGTTTGTCCTAAATCGATTTCTATTCGAAATATCGCCCGCTTAAATCGGGAATTTTTCAAGGCAGCCCTGTTTGGCTGATAACAGGCAAATACTCCGGCCGCCAGCGCATATTGCAGATCAGCTCCCGCAGCCGTTCCGGGTCATTGTTGTGTTGAAAATCGGAAAAAGCGCATAAGCTTCCGACGTCTTCCCTGATGGCGGTTTCGCCCACGGCTTGGGCCACGCTCAGGCTGACCTTGCTTAATTTTTCAACCGGCGGCAGGAGTTCGCCGTTTGCCATGGCCTTGGGACTGACATGGCCTGACACGGCACGGGCTGCTGCCGTGAAAAAGGAGGGCAACACTTCCCTTGCTCCTGAGGCAATCACTCCCAAGCCGACCCCGGGAAAGACAAAGACGTTGTTGCATTGGCTTATAGGATATTCCCGGCCCTGAAATGAAACAGGCGTAAAGGGACTGCCGGTGGCCACCAGGGCTTTTCCCTCTGTCCAGGCATATATATCCCGGGGCAGGGCCTCGGTTTTATCGGTGGGATTGCTGAGCGGCAGAATAACCGGCCTGGAGGAGTTTTTTGCCGTTGCCCGGATGACTTCTTTTGTAAAGCAGCCACCCTGACCCGAGGTGCCGATGAGGATGGTCACCCCGGCCTTTTTTACTACATTCAACAGCTCTCCGTCACGTGAATCTTTATACCAGCCAAGCTTGGCCGGATCTTTAGCGAATTTCTTTTTATATGGTTCGAGCTCCCGCTCCGTGGTGACCATTCCCCGGCTATCCACGGTGAAAATCCGCTCAACCGCCTGCGCCAGGCTCAGTCCTTTTTCGACAAGTGCTGTCTTGAGCTGTTCGGCAATGCCGACCCCGCCGGCCCCGGCCCCATGCACCAGAAAGATCTGCTTTTCCAGAGTTTCTTTTTTGATTTTCATTGCCGTAAGAATGGCAGCCAGGGTGATGGCGCCGGTGCCCTGGATATCATCATTAAATGAAATCAGGTCGTGAAGATAGGTGTCACGGATGGCAAAGGCGTTCTGTTTGGAAAAATCCTCCCACTGGCAGAGGGCATTGGGGAAAATCGCCCGGAAGGCCCTGGCAAACCGCTGGACAAAGGCAAGATAGTCGTCTCCTGTGAGCCGTTCATGACGCCAGCCAAGATAGTCATCCGCCTCGAGCAGGCTCCTGTTATTGGTCCCCACGTCAAGAGAGACGGGCAGGCAATGCCATGGCGCAATGCCTGCGCCCTCTGTGTAGAGCATCAGTTTGCCGAGGCAGATGGCAATGCCGCCGGCCCCTTGGTCGCCAATACCCAGAATGCCCTGGTTGTCAGTGACCACGGCCACCCGTATGTCCCGGTGCCGGTAGCGTTTCAGGATCTCTTCGGCCCTGTTGATATTTCCAGGATAAAAATGGATGCCGTTGGCCCGGCGGAAGATGGTGGAGTAGCGCTGGCAGGCAAGCCCGACGGTGGGGGTGTAGATGATGCCCATGTAATGTTTGATTTCGCTGCTGATCAGGGCATGGGCCAGGGTAACGTTGCGGTCAAACAGGGCGCGGATATAGATAAATCGTTCAATATCGTCCTCCTTGCCCGCAACCTTGATGACGCTGTTCGTGATTTGGGTTTTCAGGGTGCGGGGAGTGGGGGGCAGGGCGCCATCCAGATCAAGAGCGGTTCTTTCTTTAAGAGAAAAGGCAGAACCCTTGCTGGTATAATTATTTGCCATCAGGCCAAGGCCTGTCTCCTTGGCAATAATTGCCGCTGTTTCCCCATATTTACCATATTGAAATCCGTATATGTTTTTCGGCATGAGAGGCCTCTGGTGTTAGATTGGAATGTAAGCAAACAACG
>JAYEPA010000061.1:6430-11254 GCA_034723545.1 Thermodesulfobacteriota bacterium
CAACGAGTTAACGTATTGGGGTTGTAATTGTTCACCTGGGGTTGTCCAGGATTTTGCGAATAAGCAGGGCCATATTTTGCAAGCTAAGGGGTTTCATGGCAAATTCGCGGATTCCGATTTCCCTGGCGCTTTTCTCGTTGATTTTTTCGCTGAAACCCGTGCAGAGAATAATCGGCAGATCGGACCGGATTGCCAGGAGTTCACGGGCAAAGTCTGCACCGTTCATCTCCGGCATGGTCTGGTCGGTAATAACCAGATCAAAATGTTCCGGCCGGCTGCGAAAGATTTCCAGGGCTTGAACGGACTTTTGACTGGTGACCACCTGATAACCGAGACAGACCAATGTTTTTTCTCCAATCGCGACCAGCTCAGGTTCGTCATCAACAAAGAGGATCGTTTCATCTCCCTTTGGCAGGGACAGGACTTCATTTTTCATCTTCGTCTGCAATTGATCTTCATCGTCAATGGCGGGGAAATAAAGTTCAAAAGTCGTCCCCTGACCTGGTTTACTTTGCATCATAATGGAGCCATGGTGGCTTTTGACAATGCCATGGACCACTGCGAGCCCCATGCCTGTGCCTTTGCCCACATCCTTGGTGGTAAAAAAAGGTTCAAAAATCCGTTTTGCCACATCCTGCTCCATTCCCTT
Organism: Thermodesulfobacteriota bacterium; assembly: GCA_034723545.1. Taxonomy (GTDB): domain Bacteria; phylum Desulfobacterota; class Desulfobulbia; order Desulfobulbales; family SURF-16; genus JAGHCC01. The sequence goes on from JAYEPA010000061.1 coordinate 7,080, forward strand.
TCCGGTGTCACGGACTGTAAGTTTCAGGTGCGGGCCGGCTTTTAGTTCCGGTAGCCGGGAAACATCATCGGAATTGATGATCACTTCGACAACACTGATTTCAATACGGCCTGATTGGTCCTGCAGGGCGTGGAAGGCGTTGGTGCAGAGATTCATGAGAATCTGATGGATCTGGACCGGATCTGCCATGATTTTTTTGGAAATCGCGGGTAGGTTTTGGCGAATTTCGATGGAAGTCGGTAGCGAGGCCCGCAGCATTTTCAGGGCCTCTTTAATTACAGGAAGGATGTTAACAGGTTGTTTCTGCAAATCGGTTTGACGGCTGAAAGCCAGGATCTGGGCCACCAGGTCAGTAGCCCGTTTGGAGCCCTGACGAATTCCTTTGAGATATTCTTTCATTTCAGCATCGTTGGGATGAGAAAGCAGAGCAATATCCGTGTAGCCGGTAATAGCGCTTAAAATGTTGTTAAAATCATGGGCAATACCACCGGCCAGGGTGCCGATGGCCTCCATTTTCTGGGCCTGGAGAAGTTGGGCCTCCATTGTGCTTCGGTCGGCCTCTGCCTGTTTTCTGACATTAATTTCTTTTTCCAGCTGAGTGTTGGTTTCAAGAAGCTGGGAAGTTCGTTCTTCCACCTTTGTTTCCAGTCTATCCCTGGCCGTTTGGACTTTTTTCTGTTCCTCTTTCAGCATATGGTCCAGAAAAAAGTTTTTTCTGGTATAAAGTTCAATGGCATAGCAGCTGGCCATACCGATCAGGTTGGCGCTGATAAAGAAAAAGTTGTTGTTGATAAGCACGGGCAGGGGCGTATTCGTGAGTTTGATTGCCGCGATTTCGTACAGGATGACAATAAGCCAGCCGGCCAGGGTTGCCCAGACAAAGCGGATTTTGATCAGTGTATAGCCCGTCATAAAGACCAGGATCAAGCCGGCATAATATGAAAAACTCGCTGGAGGCGGAGCAATGATAATCATGGCGATGATGCCGGCGCCGGCCAGAATTACCCAGAGAATAAGGGCAGGCTGCATCAATTTTTTAAAATAGGATAAATATGTGAAGAAGAAAAAAAGGATGGAAAGGGGACAGCAGAAGGCGTAACGGATCAGCCATAATGTTGTTTTACTCTCCGGCACAAGATGGGCATCAAGGATGCCGAAAACAGCAAAAAGGATCAAGACAAGAAAGCAGGAGACGCGGATGACCGGCAGACCGTTTGTAAAAAAATGATCCTGAAATTGTTCTTCGAGAACGTGCTGGTCGTCCCGGAAGGCAAGGGTGAGGGGATGAAGATTTATTCTGGCCCACACTTGTGAAGATGCCTGGATATTGAGGTTACTGTCAGGTTTAATCATTGTTCGTGAATATCTTTTCCGGGGCAGTGCTCACAAGATCGGCACCTGTGAGCACTTACAGAATAAGGAGTTACTCGAAAGCTTGGTGATTTTACCTCGTGATTAGTTACGTAATCGCTGACAGAGCAATGGGCTGCTAAGGGCTCACTCAAAAATAACTTAGCATTCTGAGGAGACACTAAGACACATCTTAAGCCGATCCTCAATCACGAAATCCTCAACGTAGTCCTGCTACGCCTGCGGTTTCGCTCAATCGGCTCGACTTAATCTATGTCCTATTGTCACCTCATCTCTACTAATTTATTTTTGAGTGAGCCCTAAGGTTTGGGTCTATGTTATCCTGTTTGGGTTCTCTTTTCGGAAGCTCGAGAATGAAACTGTTTTCACGAAACTGAGTTGCTATTTTCCGAAAATTCCGCGTAAAGCATCCATGCCCTTCTGCATAGCATCCTGCATGTCCTGATCCTCTGTGCCCTCGGCAGGCATTGTGCTTCCTCCGGACTCTGGCTCGGAGCCCATGGAAGACGGAGGCATTGTGCTGTGTTGACCGAGACTGGCTTGCGCCTTGTCCGGGTCAAGAAGCATTTCAATGGTCTGTTTTGCCATTAAGCGGGCCATCTGGTCAGCCTCTGGATCATGTTCCAGCTTGATGCCGGCCGGCGGGATGAAAACATTTTTCGGCGTCGAACCCTTATCGATTTCAGTGGCTACGGACTGGAAACTCATGCCCGCCACACTGGTTTCTGTTTTCAGCGGCAGCCCGGTTTTGTTTATCATGTAAATTGTCGAGCCCATGACAGAAACTTTGTCACAGGAATAACCGAGAATTTTCGTCGCGTTTTTTTCAATCTCACCCTGGGTGCCGTTGATGACGGACTGGCCAAGTTTTTCGGAATTTTTTATAAGTTTTTTTCGGTCACTTCTGGAAAGACTGTTGTATTCCTCAATCATGTATTTGGTCGGGTTAACGGATTTTGCACCGGTTTTTTCCTGCAAGTCAATGGAGTAGATCCAGTCCGGTGTGACAATTTGAATGGTCTCGGTTTTTGTTGTCATGAAAAATATTTTTGTGGTCGTATTCCGGTATGTGGCCTGTTCTTTGCCATAATTGCGGATGTAGAGCGTTTCGTTGCCGGTTTCGGAGCCGGTTATCGAATAATTGATAGTAGCATTCTTGAAAGGGAGCCTGGTGTCCCAGGGGTTTTCCCCGGCCAGAGCGGGAGCCGTAATCAAAAGGTTCAGAATCAGAATCCGCAGTAGGAAAGAAAAAAATTGTGCCATGCCGGTTGTACTCCTTGTCGTTGGGAAATTTGGAGGAATTTTATTATTCAGTACTTAAAAAATCATATACAAATTGATCGTTTTTTTCCATTGTTATTTTCTTCTGCGTCTCAGGGTTGAAAAAGAGTTTTTACGAGTTCATCGTAACTATTCAGATGGGCCACCAAATTGGCCTAACCACCGTTCCGTAACTATTCAGGTTGTTTAGGCTGTAGGCTAAAGGCTATTAGTTTTCGAAATTTGCGTTGTTTCTCGTTACATCGCTACGGTGTACAAGCTCATTTCTCCTGCTGTCTAGCCTGCAGCCTAAACAACTTGAATAGTTTCAGAGTGTTAACCGAAAAGACCGATAAGCAGGGCGCCGCAAAACATAAGCAGCGCCCCCAATCCCCGGGATCTGATGTTGGTTTCTTTTAAAATGAATGAGCTCAGAATAATGGAAAAGAGAATGCTGCTTCTTTTGACCGTGATCATGTATACCGCAGTAGTGAGCATGATCGCCAGGCCGTGACAGACGACATGAGTTGTCAGGAGGCTGCCTAAGAGCAAACCTTTTCTCCTGTTTTGGATGATTGATGACCAGTTTGTCTGTTTGAAAAGAAAGAGGCCGAATAACAGGGTGATGTTAAAAATCAGAAAGAAGAAAAAGGTGAAAAAAAGAGGGGAGGAGTGGATCATGCTTTTTTTGCCCACCACGGCGGCAAAGGAGAAAATAAAAGCCACACCGAGCATGAGAAGGGAGCCTTTTTCCTGCAGGATGGATTTGAAGGGTTTCAGAAGTCCTTTTTTTAAACTGGAAAAGTTCAACAGATAACTGCCGCCGACAATGAGCCCAACACCAGTTATTCCCCATGAATTTATGGTTTCATTAAGGATAAGGGAACCAGTGAGTAGAATGAAAAGCGGAGTAAAGGCCAGAAAGGGAACAGTCAGGGAAAGTGGTGAGAGTTTGAGGCTGTAGAGATAAAGAATATATGCCAGCCAGTTGAGCGGCAGAGAGAGAAAAAAGGTCCACCAGAAGGTCTGATCCAGAACAGGAATGTCGATAAAAAGACAACCGATAATGAGAATGGGCAGGGACCAGAACAGCTCAAAAGCAGCGATTTCCTGGAGCTTCAGATCCCGGCAGAAAATTTTTACGGATGTGTCCCGGACAGCGACACATAAGGCTGTGACAAGGGAGAGAAAAAACCAGGTCATTGCAGGATGGGTTCCAAATAAAGGTGAAGTTGTCTAGTCATTTTTAATGAGTAGTGGCTTCTTACCGTTTTTTTTTGGCTTTGTAACGTTATAATCCTTGTTGTTTTGGATCATGCCGCTCTGGCGTGATTTCGTAGCCGAGCCGGGCCGCCAGATCGAGTTTCAATCCTTGTTGTTTTGGGTCATGCCGCTCTGGGAGTTGATGATAGAGCGGCATATCATGGGGAAGTGGTTTCAATCCTTGTTGTTTTGGATCATGCCGCTCTGGAATTTTTGTTGTGTTTTCAATGTATTTTCCATTTTTGTTTCAATCCTTGTTGTTTTGGATCATGCCGCTCTGG
>JAYEPA010000061.1:11354-16756 GCA_034723545.1 Thermodesulfobacteriota bacterium
CATATCATGGGGAAGTGGTTTCAATCCTTGTTGTTTTGGATCATGCCGCTCTGGAATTTTTGTTGTGTTTTCAATGTATTTTCCATTTTTGTTTCAATCCTTGTTGTTTTGGATCATGCCGCTCTGGCAGTGCCGCCACCACGGTGCTGCTGAAGCTCAACGGGGTTTCAATCCTTGTTGTTTTGGATCATGCCGCTCTGGGTTCGTTTTGAAGGACTGTCCGGTGAGGAGGTGACAGTTTCAATCCTTGTTGTTTTGGATCATGCCGCTCTGGAACATTTTCGGCAAAAAGTCCGACGATAACATTTTCAGTTTCAATCCTTGTTGTTTTGGATCATGCCGCTCTGGTGTATTGGGTAGCAAAAAGGCACTGACTTCTGTTTTAGTTTCAATCCTTGTTGTTTTGGATCATGCCGCTCTGGCCCAATTAGTCGGGAGCAATTGAAAATCCTCATCCTTGTTTCAATCCTTGTTGTTTTGGATCATGCCGCTCTGGAATGGACAGCCCCACCAGCAGACACCTGATGCTGAGTTTCAATCCTTGTTGTTTTGGATCATGCCGCTCTGGACTCCATTTTTGATCCTCCTAATCTGGAATCATTGGGTTTCAATCCTTGTTGTTTTGGATCATGCCGCTCTGGAACGCCATCTTCTCCTTGGCCCCACATCAAGATGGGGTTTCAATCCTTGTTGTTTTGGATCATGCCGCTCTGGGCTATCGCCAAATCTTCAATAGCGGAAAATAACTGAGTTTCAATCCTTGTTGTTTTGGATCATGCCGCTCTGGAATAGCGAACCACACAAATTCATTATTATTTTAAAGTTTCAATCCTTGTTGTTTTGGATCATGCCGCTCTGGCACATCACAAGTTTCCGAGTCCTTACACCCATTACAGTTTCAATCCTTGTTGTTTTGGATCATGCCGCTCTGGCAGCATCGTTGCAGTTATCAACCACCAGGCTTTTGTGTTTCAATCCTTGTTGTTTTGGATCATGCCGCTCTGGAGAGGCAAGATGGATATTAACCCCAACCGATCCGGGTTTCAATCCTTGTTGTTTTGGATCATGCCGCTCTGGTCGAGGCGGTCCAATCAGTGGCAACAGTGGATTTTGAGTTTCAATCCTTGTTGTTTTGGATCATGCCGCTCTGGCTCAGTATGCGGAGCCTTCCTGAGATTAACATTAGGAGTTTCAATCCTTGTTGTTTTGGATCATGCCGCTCTGGGCAAGAGCCAAGGAGCAAGGAGCCGGAAACGAAGTAGTTTCAATCCTTGTTGTTTTGGATCATGCCGCTCTGGGGGAGGTGACGCCATGAAAAAATAAAATAAAAAGGGTCTATCCGGAATTCCCAAATGTAAAAATTAGCAACCAAGGGAGCTGAGATTTTTTTGATTCGAGAATGGGCCCTCCGGATAGCTCGTCGGAGAATCAAGAAAATACCAGCGGATTACATGCACAAAATTTGACAATAGAGGTGCCCATAGGTTCCATTCAAGTAAAACGCCAATCCTACTTGAATACAGGAGGAACCCATGAGCATATGTCAGTTTATCCAGCGATTACTAAAAATCAAAGCTTTTTCAGTAAGGAACTATGCATTCAGCAATTGGTTCAGAGAGCTCTGGCTGGAAGTAAAACCATATAAAAATGGAGCGTTATGCCCCCATTGCCATCGGCGAGGCAAAATTATCAGTCACCTGAAAGAGCCAAGAATATGGCGAGATGTCCCTGTTTGTGGGAGGCAAGTATTTTTCGTTTACTGCCCACGGGAAATACTATGCTGCACTCATGGTCGAGTGCAGGAGGATATTCCCTGGGCCGCTCCTTATGCCCGTGTTACCTACAGGTTTGAATATTCACTGCTGATTTATTGCTCAATCATGACCCAGAAGGCCGCTGCTCAGCTTCTTCATATTTCGAATTCAACCTTATCGGACATTTTACACAGGGTCATTACCAGGACACGACAAGGTCATAGAATCAGGGGTTTGAAGCTGATTGGCATCGATGAAATTTCATACTGCAAGGGCCACAAGTATGCCACTATTGTCTACGACCTTGAACGATCATGTGTCGTCTGGGTCGGCAAAGGTAAAGCCAGAAAAACCATTGATAGCTTCTTCAGTAATGAGCTGAGTAGCTATCAACGAAAGCAGATTGTTTCAGGCTGTTGTGACATGAGTGAAACCTTTATTGGTGCCATCGAAAAGTGGTGCCCCAACGCAACTTTAGTCCTGGATCGATTTCATATCGTCAAGGCACTCAATGAAGCTGTTGATGAAGTCAGAAAGGAAGAATGGCGGAAAGCTGACAAGTCAGGGAGAAAAACTCTCAAGGGATTGAGATGGATGCTTTATAGACATTCTACCAATCGAAGCGAAGAAGACACCAAAAGCCTCAAATCACTCTATATGGGGAACCGCCGCATTCATCGTGCCTGGGTGCTCAAGGATGAATTTGAACAATTCTGGGATTTCAAAGATCAAGATACAGCCAAGGAATTTCTCCATGGCTGGTGCAAAACAGCAGCAAGAAGTCGTCTGGAGTCCATCAAAAAGTTCGTTAATACAATCAGGAAACATGAAAAACGCCTGCTTCCATTTGTGGAGAACAGATTGACAAATGCTATGGCAGAAGGTCTCAATAGAATTATAAAAATAGTCAAAAATAGGGCCAGTGGATTCCGTACCTTACATGCTTTTTCAGTAACTTCTCAATAATCCCGTGCACAACATGAAATAACACGGGACTCCCAAAGCAGATGGTGTTATGTTTCACACCATCATGAAAACACTCCTCACTCTTCAAGGCAGACAGCTTACCGCTGATGACCTCTTTACTATTCGGAATTTAATTACCACCCATCCTGATTGGCACCGTACCCGCATCTCCCAGGAACTGTGTCGACGTTGGCGTTGGATGAATGACAAGGGACGACTCAAGGATATTGCCGCCCGTTCCTTGTTGCGAAAACTCGACAGCATGGGACTTATTGAACTTCCAGCGCCGGTTCGTTCCGCCAATAACGAATTCCGCAATCAGTCTGTTGTGCTTGAATTGTCTAGTCAGGAAACAACAGCGATTGAGTGCAGGCTCTCTGAGCTACAACCCCTGCGCATTCACCGCGTGAAGAGTCCTGAAGATACCCTCTTGTTTCGAGGTCTTTTACAACAACATCACTATCTTGGATACACCGGTCCGGTCGGTGAAAATATTCAGTATTTGATCCATGATCACCAAAATAGCCTGCTTGGTTGCATGCTGTATGGTGCTGCCGCCTGGCAAGTGGCCGATAGAGACCAATTTATCGGTTGGGATGAGGTCGCCCGAAAACGGGGCCTGTCCCGTATTGCCAATAACATGCGATTCCTAATCCTACCCTGGGTGCGTGTTCCGCACTTGGCCAGTCACCTGTTGGCGGCAACCCGGCGACGCCTGTCCAAGGATTGGCAGGAAAAATATGGCCACACAATTTTATTATTAGAGACGTTCGTTGAGCAGGACCGTTTTGCAGGAACCTGCTACCAGGCTGACAACTGGATCCGCGTCGGTAAAACCCGTGGACGCAGTCGCAACCACAACAGCGGTGACCCCACGGTACCTGTCAAGTCGGTTTGGCTCTACCCATTATGTCGTGAATTTCGTCAGGAGCTCACGGTACCGACAATGGACAGGGGCTAATGGTTGACGTACCTGACAGGAACGTACTCCCCCACATCACGGAGGCAGAACAAACACCGACCGTGCGTCTTCTGATGGCCTTTATCGAACAGCAGCAAAAGACTATCCTGAAACAACAAACAGACATTGAAGCACTGAAGGCCGAAGTAGCACGACTCAAAAAATTGCCCAAAAAGCCAAAGATCAGGCCCAGCAAACTGTCTAAGGGGGATACTGGTAAAGGCTCAGGCAATTCCGACAAATCCAACACATCCCGTAAACGCAAAAAGAAACTGACCATTCACAAGATAGAAATCATCAAGCCCGACAATTTGCCCGAAGGCTCACGTCTGCTTGGATATGAGGACTACACCATCCAGGACATGGTGATTCAACCCCACAATACCCGTTATCGTCTTGCACGCTATCGAACACCTGAGGGCAAAACGTTGACCGGTATTCTCCCGAAGGAGCTACAAGGTAGCCACTTTGGCATTACCCTCAAAGGGTATATCATCTATCAGTATTATCATCAGCGTGTAACCCAACCCCTGATCCTTCAGCAACTAACCGAATGGGAAATCAATATCTCAACTGGACAAATCAATAACATCCTCATCGGGGACAAGGCGGATTTCCATACCGAAAAAGATGAACTGCTCAGCGCCGGGATCAACAACAGCAGCTATATTCATGTCGACGACACTGGCAGCCGTCACGATGGAAAAAACGGCTACTGCACCCACATCGGCAATGAGTCCTTCGCCTGGTTTTCCAGCACTGGGTCCAAAAGCCGGATTAATTTTCTGGAATTGCTGCGAGGGAAGGCAGTGGATTACACGATCAACTCCTCAGCACTCAACTACATGAGCATGCAGGGGTTGCCTCAGCAACCACTGACTGCAATCAAGCATAGCGACATCACCACCTTTGCCAATAAGGAAGAGTGGCAGGATTATCTGCAACAACTTAAGATCATCAATAACCGGCATGTTCGTATCGCCACGGAGGGCGCATTGCTCGGGACCTTGAGCGCCAGTGGCTTTCCTCCCGACCTGGTCATCATGAGTGACGATGCCGGACAGTTCAACATCCTTCTGCATGCGCTATGTTGGATTCATGCCGATCGGGTCTTTCAACGCATCGTACCCCTGAACGACATACACGCCAAGGCACTTGACTGGGTTCACACCACGATATGGGAGATCTTCTCGGATCTAAAGCGGTACAAACAGAAGCAAGATACTGAGCTGAAGGCAGCGATTGAAGCCCATTTTGATGAACTATGTAACGCCCAAACATCTTTCGCTACCTTGAATCAGGCGCTCAAGCGACTGGCAAGCAATAAGGATGAGTTGCTTCTAGCATTGGAGCGGCCCGATATTCCACTGCAAAACAATCTGAGTGAACGCGATATCCGTGAATATGTCATCAAACGAAAAATCAGTGGCAGCACCCGTTCGGAAGATGGGCGACGATGTCGGGACACATTTACCAGCCTGAAAAAAACTTGTCAAAAGCAGGGCCTCTCCTTCTGGGAATTCCTTTGTGACCGGCTCAGGAAACGGAACGTTGTCCCTTACCTGCCAGATTTGCTCTCCGGCAACGCATGAGTGCACGGGATTATTGAGAAGTTACTAATAATAGTGGTTTCCGCTCCACCAATAAATAAAGGGTCAAATCCACTGTTAGCAAAGGATTTGGCCCTTTTCTTTTGGAGCATCAGCAGTGGCTTTATCCTT
>JAYEPA010000062.1:0-4560 GCA_034723545.1 Thermodesulfobacteriota bacterium
ACCTGACCGTCACCGACCACCACGGCCTTACCCTGATGACGCACACATAAAATGGTTGTTGATCGTATTTTCAAAAAATCTCCTTTTAATAAATAAACCTTATCTACAAAAAAAACGACTGGGTTGACAGTTGAAACCGGCCCTGCTTTCAATCCCGTACCCTGTTCCCCTGCTCACCTATCTTTTTTCGCCATAGGATGAGACCGGTCATAGACATCCGTCAAATGATCCAGGTTCAGATGGGTGTATTTCTGCGTGGTCGACAAACTGGCATGACCGAGCAGTTCCTGGACGGATCTCAAATCCGCACCCATTTCCAGAAGATGCGTGGCAAAAGAATGACGCAGGGCATGGGGCGTGACCCGGGATGGGACACCGGCCCGCTGGCCGTACATTCTGACCAGCCGTTCTATGCTGCGGGCGCTCAACCTGGTGCCACGGTTATTCAAAAAAAGAGCGCTTTTCTCAACCGGCAGGCCACGCTTCACCCTGGCCACGGCCACCTTTTCCCGCTCCGGCAAATAGCGCCGCAACGCATTCTTGGCGGGATTGCCCACGGGAACAAGACGCTCCTTGTTTCCTTTGCCCCTTACCCTAACCATTCCTGATGCAAAATCAAGCTGATCCAGGTCAAGAGATGTCAATTCCGCCACCCGCATGCCCGAGGAATAGAGTAGCTCAAGAATCGCCCGGTCACGGATGGCAAAACCGTCCTGTTCACCGGGCTCTTCAAGAAGACGGAATATCTCGTCAACCGTCAGGTAAACCGGTATGTATTTTGACTGTTTCGGCATTGAAACAAGCGATACCGGATCATGAGAAACAATCTTGTTGCGCAGGAGAAATCCAAAAAAAGTTCTCAGGCCGGAAAGCTTCCTGGCCACTGACGAACTTTTGTTCCTGCCATACAAATTAAAAACATAGGAACGGACCCGATGGATGTCGATCTCGTCCACAGAAGGATTATCGTCAAAATGAGAAAAAAACTGGATAATGTCCCGGCGATATGCGGAAACCGTATTGGGCGAATACCCCTTTTCGATTTCAAGCCAATTGACAAAAAAATGAAGGTGAGACTCTATCTCAGAATGCATGATTAATCCGCATCGTCTGTAACACGCGTTCAGGTTCTTTTCTTTCTAAATATTCAGGTGGGCCACTAAATTGGCATAACCAGCGTTCCGTAAATGTTTAGGAGTGCTCCATATTGAAGTCTACGCTTATTTGACCCATTCGGAGTCTCGTTCCTCGCTTACCTGGGACTTTGAACGGTAAGCGGAGCAAAGCGCAGACTCCGCACTTGTACTATGCAAGAAGGACCAAATGGAACAAGATGGGGTGCTCCTGAACAGTTACCTTCTTTTTGGGAAAGCCATTGCTCAATATAAGTTATTCATTTATGATAAAGTGATTATTACATTAAAATGCAATCCGCTTCAAATTAAAATCATGGCCAAAAAAACTTTTGAAAATGCCCTGCAGATTCTTGAGGACATCACCAGAGAACTTGAAGAAGGAAATTTGAGTCTTGAAGAGTCCTTGAAAAAATTTAACGAAGGAGTCAAACTGGCTGATTTCTGTAATAAAAAGCTCGAAGAATCACAAAAAAAAGTAGATCTGCTTCTGAAAAAAAATGGTTCTCTGACTTCCGTGCCATTCGAATCAAAGGCGAACAACACGGAGGGCTGAGAGTTGGCCTTCAGTTTTCAGCCTACAGCCTAAACAGTTACAGATTAACTTAGAAACATCAGCCGACAATGGATATAAAAAAATACCTCCAGGCAAAAAGAATTCAGGTTGAGCGGGCCCTTGAACAAAACATGCTCAAAGCCGAAGGGCTTTTGGCCGGACACATGGAAACCATGCGTTACAGTCTCTTTGCCGGAGGAAAAAGAGTACGTCCTATTCTATGTATTGCCGCAACTGAAGCCCTCGGCGGTACTGCGGAACCAGTGCTTCCTATGGCCTGCGCCTTTGAGTGTATTCACACCTACTCCCTGGTTCATGATGATCTGCCGGCCATGGATAACGATGACCTCAGACGTGGCAAGTTGACATGTCACAAAGTTTTTGGTGAGGCAGAGGCGATTCTGGCCGGAGACGGATTGCTTACCTATGGTTTTGAACTGCTGGCCAGGCCTGATAATACCTCCCTGCCTCCAAATGACAGATTGAAAATTATCCACCTTGTAGCCAGGGCAATCGGTTCCCTGGGCATGGTTGGCGGGCAGGCCCTTGACATGGCTTCCGAAGGAAAAATAATCCCATTTGAGACCCTGCGCTATCTGCACAGTTGCAAGACAGGCGCTTTGATTACGGCCGCCGTGCAGACCGGCGCCATTCTCGGTAAGGCCTCGACAAAGCAATATAAAGCCATGACGAATTATGGTGAAAATATCGGCTTGGCCTTTCAAATAAAGGATGATCTCCTGAATATTGAAGCCACAACGGAGCAACTCGGAAAGGCCGCAGGTTCGGATGCCGAACTTGAAAAAGCGACCTATCCGGCCTTTTTCGGTGTTGAAGAAACGAGAAAAAAAGCGAAGCAGGCGGTAGAAAATGCTATTTCCGTCCTTGACATTTTTGATCACAAATCTGATCCTCTGCGGGAACTGGCAAAATATATATATAAACGGAGCAGATAAAAACAAAAAAACTCGGAAATCTTTCTTTCCTTTTCTGAATTCTTCTTCTGTTTTCCGACTTCTGTTTTCTGACTTTGACTTCTGACTAACTTATGAAATTACAATCATCACTCCTGGAAAAAATCGATTCGCCTACTGATTTGCGGCAAATCCCGGAAAAGGATCTGCCAATCCTGGCCAGGGAACTCCGCCAGGTCATCATAGAAACGGTTTCAAAAAACGGCGGACATCTCGCCCCCTGCCTCGGTGTTGTCGAGCTGACCCTGGCGCTGCATTACATCTTTAACACTCCCAACGACAAATTGATCTGGGACGTAGGACATCAGGCATACGCCCACAAACTCATTACCGGCCGCCGCAAAAAATTTCATACTCTGCGTCAACATAAAGGCATCAGTGGTTTTCCGAAACAGAAGGAAAGTATTTACGACACCTTTGACACCGGCCACAGCAGCACCTCCATTTCAGCCGGCCTGGGCATAGCCAATGCCAAAAAATTGAAGGGTGATACTAACAAAACCATCGCTGTCATCGGTGATGGTTCCATGACCGGCGGCATGTCCTTTGAGGCCATGAATCAAGCCGGTCACCTGGGCAGCGATCTCATCGTTGTTTTAAATGATAACGAAATGTCCATCTCCCCAAATGTCGGCGCCATGTCGAGTTTTTTGAGCCGCAAACTGACCGGCAGGTCGATGAAACGTGTTAAACGCGACATGGAAACTTTTTTGAAATCCTTTGCCCATGTGGGTGAAAACATTCTCCAGGTCCTTAAAAAAAGCGAGGAGAGCCTCAAGGGATTTCTGACGCCTGGAACACTTTTCGAGGCCCTGAAATTTGAATATATCGGTCCGATTCCCGGCCATAATCTGGATAATCTGCTTGAAACCCTGAAAAACGTCCGAGATTACGGGAAAGGACCGATCCTTGTTCATGTCCTCACCAACAAGGGCAAGGGATATCCCCCCGCTGAAAAAAATCCCGGCGATTATCATGGTGTCGGTCCTTTTGAAATTACAACAGGAGCCCCTCTGCCCTCCAAACCGGCGCCGATTTCCTATACCAAATCCTTTGGCGACGCCATTGTTCATATTGCCGAGCAGGACCCCCGGATTGCTGCTATTACGGCAGCCATGCCTGCAGGCACGGGCTTAAGCCGTTTTGCCAAACTTTTTCCCGATCGCTTTTTTGACGTCGGCATAGCCGAACAACATGCCGTAACCTTTGCCGCCGGACTTGCCACCGAAGGTATTCTGCCCGTGGTAGCGGTTTATTCAACCTTCATGCAACGTGCCCTTGACCAAGTAATCCATGATGTCTGCCTGCCTAATTTACCTGTTACCTTTGCCCTTGACCGTGGTGGACTTGTCGGTGATGACGGCCCCACTCACCATGGGGTGTTTGATCTGGCCTTTTTGCGATTTATTCCAAACCTGATCATCATGGCGCCCAAGGACGAAAACGAACTACGCCATATGCTCCATACCGCGATTTCCTTTCCCGGCCCGGCCGCGCTCCGCTACTGCCGCGGCGCCGGAATCGGCGTCGAACTTTCTACCGAACTCGTCAAGCTGGAACTCGGCAAGGGCGAATTGCTGCGCGAAGGAGATGACATTCTTCTGCTGCCGGTGGGAAACCGGGTCACCCCGGCCCTGGAAGCAGCCGAGGGACTGCGCAAGCTCGGTGTTGAGGCGGCAGTGATCAACCCACGCTTCATTAAACCACTTGATGGAGATCTGATCACCGAATGGGCCCGAAAAACAGGGCGAGTCGTTACCGTGGAAGATCATGCCAGAAAAGGAGGCTTCGGCAGCGCTGTTCTTGAACTTTTTGAACAACGCAAAATCACCGGAGTTCAAATCCGCCTGCTTGGGATTCCCGACCAGTTCATAGAACATGGAGGCCAGACAATTCT
>JAYEPA010000063.1:0-4541 GCA_034723545.1 Thermodesulfobacteriota bacterium
GCAAACAGGCCTTTATTTCCCTTATTACCTTTATATCCATAGCAGGGGTAACTGTAGGCGTAATGGCCCTGATCGTCGTAATCGCGGTCATGACCGGTTTTGAAAACCACCTTCGCACCAAGATACTTGGCATAAATTCACATATTCTGGTCAAAAACTATGAGGGTGCCTTTGGTAACATGGAATCTGTGCGGCAAAAGGTGCTCGAAATTACTATTCCTCGTAATGACCATTTGAATGGCCTCTTGAATATGATCAAGGGAAAGGACGGGGATATCACAGTGACGGCTGCGACCCCCCTTGTCTATGTCCAGGCCCTTTTGAGTTCAGGAAGGGCTGTCAGCGGAGCAGCCATACGTGGGATAGAGCCGGGCTCCGTGGCAGAAGTCTTCAGCGTGGGGGAGATCATCAGGGGAGAGGGACTCGGGGCATTTGAGAATTATAATGGCAGCGGAACTCCGCCAATAATTCTGGGAAAGGAGCTTGCCCGCAACCTGGGAGTTGCTGTCGGGCAGCCAATCCAGATCGTGCTGCCCACCGGGACTATTACACCTGTGGGAATGCTCCCCAAGATACGTACCTTCCAGGTAATAGGTGTGAACACGACCGGCATGTATGAGTACGATGCCTCCCTTGCCTTTATTCCCATTAAGGCAGCCCAACGGCTTCTTGGATTGGGTGATAAGGTCCATGGCCTGGAGATAAAGGTTTCGGATATTTATGCCACGAACGGCCTTACAACAGCCATACAAAAAAAACTTGGATTTCCGTTCTGGACAATGGACTGGCAACAGATGAGCCGTAATCTTTTTTCAGCCCTGAAGCTGGAAAAACTTGCCATGTTTATAATTCTTACCCTGATTGTCCTGGTGGCTGCCTTTAACATTGTAAGTACCCTTATCATGATGGTCATGGAAAAGAATCAGGATATAGCAATACTTAAGACACTGGGCGCAATGGATAAAAATATTTTACGGATTTTTATTTATAATGGCTTGCTTGTAGGATTGACCGGAACCGTGCTCGGCGTTTTCGGCGGAGTAGGTCTCTGTTTCCTCCTAAGCCACTATAAGTTCATTAAGATACCAAGTGAGGTGTATTACACCGACACACTTCCCATACTGCTCCACCTCAGCGACGTGGCCATAATTTCGATCTCTGCCGTTTTAATATGTTTTTTTGCCACCATATATCCAGCCAGACAGGCAGCCAGGGTCAATCCATCCGAGGCATTGAGGACAGGGTGATTGGGTTAGAATATATATTAGGAGGAATCAAATGAGCACGGAGCAATCGTTACCCGAAGGTGAGAGCATCCGAAAGGCTGTAAAGTGGATATCCGAGATCACCAAGGAGTATCCTGAAAAAAGCCGCAAGGAAATCATACACGAGGCAGAACTACAGTTTGATCTTTCCCCAAAGGAATGCGAGTTCCTTTTCAGAAAATTTGTTTGAAACCGGATAGTGGGGAAGCAAGCCTTGCTCAAACTAGAGACGAGCACCACAATACTTCCAGGCGCCACACCGTAGCGGTCCTTCTTGTGGCCGATAAAAGGCGCCTTATGGATCTGTAAAGGGGGACGTCTCCCGTTATAATACTACAGAATAGGAGTTAATTCTTAGTATCTTTCCACCAACCTCCACAGATCAAGAATGCCTACATTGGCAATAATCCGCTGATCTTCATCGACAACCGGGATTTCTTTGATATTATGAAAAATCATTCGCTTGAGGACCTTATCAAGATCATCATCTCTCTTAGCATTTATCACATGTTTGTCCATGATATCAGCCACGTCTTCAGAAGTGATCCGAGTCAACATAGAGCGGACGCCAAACTGTGGTTTATGTCGGGCAGCATGGAAAAACTTCCTTCACCATAAGCACCAATCCCACCGCCAGATTAGCCTTGGGAAAAAGTGCCAGTCCCAAATATTTTTTTACATACTTGGGGGATCGGGATACCCTGGTCCCAATCCAGACACCCAGCTGTTTGCCACCCATGCGGATTACAAGAATGGCTACTGTCCAGTAATCCAGCGGCCTTAAGTATTCTCAGATCAATATGCGCTCCGGCCAGGCAGAAAAAAAGACCGAACAGAGGCTCTTGAATCTGTTCAACCACCTGGAAAAAAGCATGATGTCGCCGTTCCAGATTGACAATGATAAAACCCACAACCATGTTGGCCAATAGTGGTGAGAGGTTTAGTAAGGAAGCGACTCCACTGGTACCGAAAATAACGCCCAGAACCACCATTAGCAGCGCTTCTCGCCGGCGTACCAGACGAGCTATAGTCTTCAGAAATACCGCTGCGGGAATTCCTAGAAGCAGGGAAAGGATGATTTCTCCCATTGCTTCCCCCAACATCTTTATGCCAAAAACCGCCCCCGGATGAATCAGAATATTGGCAATGGTACTTGCCAGGGCAAAGAAGATGATGGACAGACAATAACTGATGGCTGTGACCCCCAGTAGAGTGGTCGTGAAAGGTCCGCTGGCTCTCAGCTCAGAAATTATTGCCACTATCGGGCTGGCAGCCGTAGATATAGAGAGGGCTCCAATAACCAGAGCCATGGGAAGATATGTTTCTAACAGGCTATACTCCGAACCCTGGAAACCGGTGAGAAATGGCATTGCAGGGAGCAGAAATGCAACCGTTAAAATGAAGACGCTCCCACCCTGGGAAAGGGTGATCCACAAAATACTTTTCCCTACCCGTTTAAGCCGCTTAATGACGAGACTGCCACCAATGGAGTAAGCGATGATGCTAAGGGCCATTTCGGTGATGACATAAAGATCTTTATCAACCAGCTGAGACGACAAAATATTGAAAAAGGAGGGACTGAATAACATGCCAACCACCAAGTAACCGCTGACGCGGGGCAACTTGAGCGCGTTAGCCGCGCGTCCTCCCAAGTACCCCAGAATCAGCAACAGCCCCACGGCCAGTAAGGGATGCGCAATCATTGAAAAGCCTCTTCCCCCTTTTTGAGCCATAGCTCCAGTAGGTCCAGGATATCGAGGTCGGCAATGATCCGGCCTTCCTGGTCTACTACGGGCATGTCCTTAACATTCTGTTCGATCATCCTGGTGACCACATCGTGTAAGCATTCATGTTCGTGACAGATGCTGAGTCCGGCATCCATCACGTCTTCAGCCTTTTCAGAAGTAAAAAGCTCCACGATATGTTCGGTAATCACCAATGGATCGCTGACCCTACTCTTCAGATAGTGGTGGAAGATGACATCTTTTAAATTATCTAATGATATCGATCCATTAACCTTACCTTCAAAATCTACCACATAGACAATGCGCCCCCGATGTCTTTTAACCATGGCCTGTAACACTTCTCTAAGGGAGCTTTCGGTCTTTACTACAGGCAATTCCACTCTGTGAGGTAAAGAATCCAAAAAGTCTTTTACCGTTAATTTCTTCACACTGCTGTACCCTTAGGACCCGTAAAGGAATAACTCCTCGGTTTTGCATCTCATCTTCAGGCCATCTTTGATCGATTTTCAATCGCAAAATCCTCAACATAACACTGCTATGCCTGCGGTTTTGCTCAATCAAATCGACCAAATCCGACCTAAATCTGAGCGCGAATTCCAATGACTTATTCCTTTACGGGTCCTTATTTATGGTTTGTAGACGTTTAATTGTCTCCATTTTACCGATTATTTTCTGCAACAGCAAATGACGGTTGGCAGCTATTTTGCTATATACGAACATAATCGAGATGAACTTGCCATAACTATCTATTTATATTAATTATTATAACATAGATGAGCAAATATAAGAGCATCCACAGTTTCTGACCGCGGTTTGATCAGAGACAAAGGGGTATTTACTTCGCTTTACCAAATATTATATATAATTAGTACATTAGTTCTAAATCCTAGAGATAGAGAGATACAAGATGAAGATTGAGCAAAAGAGATGGACGGAAGCAAGGGGATGGGAACCTGAACCACCGGGCGAGCTAGGTGAAACAGCCCAGTTGGTTTTGCTGTTTGGCAGCACCTCGATACTAAAAGCACAAAAGCGTTTCCGTGAAATCAAGGATGCCTATCCGAAAGCCCTTCTTTTTGGCTGTTCTACTGCCGGCGAAATTTGTGGCACACAGGTAAGCGATGACTCATTGATAGCCACGGCTATCAATTTTGAATTCACTCAGTTGAAGGGATCTCAAATCAAGCTCAAGGAAGTGGAGAACAGCTTTCAAGCGGGTGATCACCTCGCCAAGTCACTTGATAAAGAAGGGCTGGTACATGTGCTTGTCCTTTCAGATGGACTTACAGTAAATGGTAGTGATCTGGTTAACGGGCTAATGAGAAATCTGCCTGATGGGGTCACTGTTACAGGCGGGCTTTCCGGAGACGGTGAGCGTTTCGAGGAGACGCTTGTGTTATGGGATGGGCCGCCTGAGAGTGGTGCTATTGCTGTTCTAGGCTTATACGGAAACCGGCTCAAGGTCGGTTACGGCTCTATGGGCGGATGGGATCCATTCGGTCCTGAAAGGTTAATTACGCGATCAAAAGGA
>JAYEPA010000064.1:0-4515 GCA_034723545.1 Thermodesulfobacteriota bacterium
ATTTGATAGATAACAGTACTTTATAAATTTTGTTTTCGCCTGAGGGAGTGAATAGCTTGCGCTATGGTTAGATCATCGCGCGTTGCGATATGAATATTTTGAGGGTCTCCTTCAATTGCGCCAATTGAGCCTCCCATCGCCTCGATTGCTTCGAGTTCTTCAAGAAACTCAGGTTGCTTTTGTATGGCTGCACAAAATACATTTTTGCGCAGAGCGAGCGGTAGTTGGGTAATATGCAGCCGTCTTGTTTCTTTTGCTGATCGGACTCGGTTTTGTTCATTAACGACTTTTACGGCATCTGCCAATGGAAGCATTGGTGCGCAGGCATCAAGTCCTTTATCAAGCTCTTTGAGCACAGCGCAAGCGAGAGATGGCGTAGCAAGCGGATGACTTGGCCCGGTAATCAATAATATTTCTGCCTCTTTGGGTAAAGCAACTACGGCATTTCGGGTGGATTGTGCGTGAGTACTGCCACCTTCAACCACAAGGTCTACTTCATCGCCATCCCAGGTCACTCCCTGCGGTATCACGATGCAAGTGAAATCGCATACGGCCCTGGTTAGGGCAATACTGTGGTCGATAAGTCGCTGTTCACCAAGCTTCACGTATTGCTTGGCGCCCCCAAAACGTTTACCACTTCCTCCCGCGAGGACGATACCCCAAATATTTTTCATTGTTAATTGACGAATTAAATTGATGAATTTATCATTTCTCTTAGCCGATATTCAGGACCAGAGAAAAAATACTTTTATTCATATTACCAACTGTAGCAACATTTTTATTAAATGGTTTTATGACAGCAAAAATCGAGGTTTCTTCATAGAAGCCTCATAGTGGTAACTCATCTGATTTTAACTTTGCATAAATAACAGTTGGGTAAACGAGAGCAATCTTTCAGCTGCGGTCGGTTGGAGGATTTGCCACTGGCCTTGTCGATAAATGTTTTGTCCAGGTCGATTCCCTCCAGCTGCCTGGCTGTGTTCTGATCAACGCTGCTTACCCTTATATATCCGACATTCATGTTTTTTCCTTATCTTTAATATGGAAGTAAGGTTAATAAAGGAGCTGACCGCCTCCATATTGGCTTTTACCAGAGGATGATTGCTGGTTTGTGACCGGCGGAAAAGATCAAGGATGGGCTCTACATGGGGATCGGCATGAAAGACAAACTGCTGGTCGATATGGATACCTGGATCAAGTTCCTGGGCTCAATCCCCTCTGTTTTTTTGTTTTTTGTATTAGCACATCCTTTAAAACAGGCTATACTCCGACACCGTGTGTGCTTCAGAATAGTTACGATCAGCATAACAAATCAATGCCTGTATTAAACTCTCTCAGATCTTAGAGGAAAATGTATGAAAAAACACTGTACTCAATATGCGTTGCTCTTTTTGGTGGGGATGATCGCGTTATTTTCGGTAGTTGCGAATGCGGCTCAACAAGCCCCAGCAAGTACAAAGCCGGAACATGCTACTTATTCAGGCATCTATGAGCATCCGATTACGCTCAAGGATGGGCATTGGCAAGGTGCGCCTTTCATAGAAGAAGGTGCGAGCCGTCCAACAGTGGGACTTGTCGAAGATTTCCGTTTAACAGGTGATCTCGATGGGGACGGGGAAATGGAGCACATCGTTTTTCTTTGGGAAAATTCAGGCGGTTCAGGTACACGAATTTACCTGGCAGTGATGGGCCTGCAGGAAGGAAGACTTGTCAACCTGAGTACCACGCTCATCGGAGATCGGATACAACTACGGGCAGGCCGCATAAACAAAGGGAAAATTGAGCTTGATGTTATTCAGCATGGACCCAGTGAGCCAGCCTGTTGTCCTTCTCAGAAGGCAACTCGAATATGGTCATTGGTCGCGGGAAAATTAATTCAGGAAGAAACGCAGCTTAAGGGCACATTGTCCCTGGTGGATCTTGAAGGTGTGGAATGGGTTCTGTTTCGTCTCAAAATGAAAGAAGATTTATCTGCCAAACCAGAGGTGACACTGCGTTTCGATGGCGAAAAGATCGTTGGTAAAAGTGGTTGTAATCGTTATTTTGCAGGAGTCAAACAATTAGGAAATGGAGCGCGTGAAATCAGTATCGGTCATGTCGGAAGTACGAGAATGGCCTGTTCGGAACAAGCCATGAACATGGAACGTCGCTATCTTGAAGCATTGGAAGGAGTGTTTCAGTTCAGTTTCCTGGGTGGCAAACTGGCACTTACTTGGAAAAAGGGGGAAGACCTTCATACCATGTTGTTTGTATCCCGCACGTTGCAGTCTGAGTAGTTGTTGTGAATGGATAAGTGCTGAAAATAACTCACAATCAGGCAGCTAAAGTTTGATGAAAATGAAACAGATTTCATTTATAGTCGTCATCGCTGCAGCAATATTTACAGTAGTTATTGGCGTAAAAACGACAAGCTACCCGATATCCGCGGGCGCATTGGGCTTTATTGGATGGGCGGTGAGCCCATATTTTTACCTGGCAGGAATGGCAAAGTTTGTTGCGCAAAGGGCAGCAGTAATTGTTGTAGCCGTTTTAGCGTTTTTAGTTGGAGGATTTGGTGTATGGGCATTCATAGATGCGATGTTTATCCATCCTGATGCCCAAGGTGGGTTAGTCTTCGTCGTTGTGCCTATGTGGGAGTGGGCGCTGCTGTTGCTGGCCACATTGCCGGTGTATTTGTTGAATAAGGTAAAAAATGAGGCGTAACAATCAGTCAAGTTGATCCACACGGGACGAGAGGCGTCTACGGTTACGGGCGCCGTTAAATTCAAGGGATAAGAGGAAAAGATATGAAGACTGTTAACCGGGTAATATTTTTTTCAGCAGTATGTTGTAGTTTGGTTGTTATCTCCGGCTGCGTGACTCAAAAGGAGCTTATGGTTCAACAGGGCTTTCCTCTGCCGTATGCTGACGGTTTTGATGACGGTTGTCATTGCGGCAATAGGGCCGGTGGAAGTATGTTTGACCAGTTCAAAAAGGATGTCAAACGTTTTGAGGAAGATTCACAGTATGCCCAAGGGTGGTCTGACGGGTTCAGGCAATGCGAAACAGAACAGGAAGCACTGCAAAGACAGATACGGATGGGCATGGAACAACAGCGCTTAATGGAGGAGAAGAAACATAACGAATGGGAAGAGCAACGCCATCTGGAGCGAGAGGTTCTGAGAGGAGTCGATACTCGTGGGTTGGAAAACCTCAAATAGACTCTTGCCTGGCCAATACTATAAGTTGTCCTCTATTTTCAAATCAAAAAAAAGACTAACGCGTAATGAGACGAAATAGAAATATGTTTAAAGTGCTTTTCGGCGATATTACGAACGGACGCCTGATGCGTCTGTCATACCTTGGCTACTCGGTACTCTTGGCTTTATCCGTGATTGGTTTTGGACTCGCAATCGTTTTGGCCATTGGTGCGGGTGAGCACCTTATCGGCGGCAATTTCCAGCAGGCCCAGGATAAGCTTCGTGAGTGGTTCACCCTGCCATTTTTTATCATTTTTGGCCTGGTTTCGACCCTGTTTACATTCGGCGGGATGAACATCATGGCCAAACGCATCCGGGACATCGGCCTGCCGGGCTGGTGGGCGGTGCTGGTAATCACTGTGCTGGAAGGCAGTATATCTTTCATTGTTTCCGGGCAGGCCGGCAGCAGTTTGCATACCCTTATTGGGATTACCCTGCTGCTGCTTCCAACCAATGCCCTTGCCAAAATGAGTCAATAAAAAACACTACATGGCTTGATAATTAAATTTCTGTCCGCCAACGGCTGCTTCAAACATTAAGCCGCCTTTTGTGTGAACAAAAATAGCCATTCCTTTGCGGTATTGTGTTTCAGCCTGTACCCCTGTAGCAGGTCCGGCACTTGCGCTTGCAGTTGTTCCTTCAGTACCGGCTTTTGCCTGTGCTCCGGAAGTGACGACTGCCGCGGATGCTGCGGCGTCAAGTTCAAAATCGCCGCTGGTAAACTCATCAAAGGCCCGTTTGTCCTGAAAGAAAATAATCTCACTGAATGCTTGACCGCCCAGCTGAAGGCCGATCGTCGCTTTAACCAGTGATACTGTCCCGGTGACCTTTTCTTCTCGATACACCTGTCCCTTGCCATAGGCCCCGCCAATAATTATGCCACCTTTGCCAACGGTAGGTAATATCGCATAGCCATAAGAATTTTCAAAAAATGACTGGGTCTGCGGGGATTTTTGAAATACCTCAATTGCTTTTGTATAACTGTCGGCCAAGGCCGACGTTGAAAGAAATGCTAGCAGGACCATCACGGCCAACAAAAAAGAAAAACGGAAATTGTGCATAGAAACCTCCTGTATAACTTGAGATAATGTAATAAATCGCATTCTGGTATTTTGACGGTAATTTACGATTCGGATTAAGATGATTTTTTATGTTAATAGGTATCTTTATTAGGGTCAATAGGAATGTTTTCTGCATTTTGAAAAAGGGAGCACGAAATATTTTAAGCAAACTATGAAACTCTAAATTTCATTCTTAAAAGTTAATATCCCTATAT
>JAYEPA010000065.1:0-16508 GCA_034723545.1 Thermodesulfobacteriota bacterium
CTGGATCGATATCTTTTCACCTTCTTTTTTTTGATTCGGTAAGGTCTGTTTTTTCTCCGGCATGCAAATTGCTTTTTTAACCCAAATAACAATGAACAGCCGGACAGGAGAAAAAAATGCCGATAAATAAACTTTTTGGTGGAAATATTGCCCTGATGGGTCAGGCTCTGAACCTGCGCTCGGAGAGACAGGGGTTGATTCAGTCAAATATCGCCAATCTTGAAACACCAGGATATAAAGTTCAGGAATTTTCTTTTGACAAGGTCATGGAAACCGTAATGGCTGGCCAGGGCACATTAAGTCGTACCCATGGTAAACATCTTGTTCTCGATCCTGTTGATGTCAGCCGTGGTCATGATTTTAAAAAAGAGGATCGTCCTGTTGATATTGATGAGGAAATGCTCAAACTTTCGGAAAATCAACTGATGTACGAGATTGCCAGCAGGCTGATTGGCAAGAAATTCGACGGTTTGAAATATGCCATTGAAGAAGGAGGGAAATAAGCCATGGATATCCTGACAGCAATGAAGATCAGCGGTTCCGGCCTCAAAGCTGAACGGGCCCGTCTGAATGTCGCGGCCATGAACCTGGCCAACGCGAATACAACCCGCACCATGGAAGGCGGTCCTTACAGGGCAAAGTCGGTTGTTTTCGGTGCCAGGCCGGTTGATTCCTTTCAGGAAACCATGGATTCGGTTTCTTCGCGGTTGCGCAGGGTCGATGTCGTTGAGGTCGTGGAAGACGATAAACCTTTCAAGGACGTCTATGAGCCATCCCACCCGGATGCCGATGAAAATGGCATTGTTCAGTTTCCCAATGTGGATGTGACCGAACAGATGGTTGATGTGATCGGTGCCCGTCGTGCCTATGAGGCCAATGTTACGGCATTGGACGCGGTCAAAAGTATGGCTCTGAAAGCTTTGGATATCAGTCGAAGATAGAGACGTAAAGAATTCAACCTGTGCGATTAGCCGTTAGCGATTAGCCGTTAGCCTAAAAATGATGCAAAGAGGATGTTGAACAGTTTTATCCAAAAGCTAACCCCTAATGGCTAAAAGCTAACCGCACAGCTCGAAAGAATTAGAAGGGAAACAAAATGAATACATTACCATTACAGCAGATTAGCCCGTCAGCGGCATCATTGATGGATGGAAAAGTCAAAACGGTTGGCAGTGGTTTTGGCGAAGTTTTGAAAAAATCGATTGATTCGGTCAACGGGAATGTCGAGGAGGCAAATAACCTCGCCAGTGGATTGGTTTCCGGACAGCACTCCAACATCCATGAAACCATGATCGCCATTGAAAAGGCGGATGTCTCGTTTAAGCTGATGACAAAGGTTCAGCAGAAGGCCATCGCCTCCTATGAAGTGATTATGAGGATGCAGCTTTAAGATTTGTTGAATTTGTTTGATTGGTTTGACTAGTTGAGTTGGTTCAACCTTCTCAACCGTCTCAACCAATCGAACCAGTATAACCAATTCAACCAGTCCAACCAGGTAAACCAATATGGCATCACCCAAGGAAATATTTGAACAGGCCCGGGATATTCTCAAGCAACTGACGCTGATCCAGAAGATCGTGGCCGGCGTGATTGTTGCCGTTGTCCTGGGCGTTCTGTTAAGTTTGAGCTTCGTGGGCACGGAGACCAATTTTAAGGTTCTGTACAGCGGTTTGACTCCTGAAGACGCGGCAAGTGTAGTTGCCCGGCTCAAGGAGTCGCGTGTGCCCTATGAGCTTGCTGAAAACGGGTCAGCGGTTCTTGTCCCGGCCGGGCAGGTTTATGAGACCAGGCTGACTATGGCGGGTGAGGGTCTGCCCAGGGGGGGTGGGGTTGGTTTTGAAATTTTTGACCAGACCAGTCTCGGCACCACGGATTTTGTTCAGCGCCTTAACTATCAGCGTGCCCTGCAGGGTGAACTGGCCCGGACAATCAGCGGATTCAGTCAGGTTAAGAGTGCCAGGGTCCATATTGCTACCCCGAAGGAATCTGTTTTTATTGAAGACACCAAGCCTCCTTCCGCCTCGGTCAGCGTAGCGCTTGCGGGACGCGAAAAGCTCTCCAAGAGTGAAATTCAAAGTATTGTTAATCTTGTGTCCAGCGCAGTGCCGAATTTATCAGCAAAGAATGTGACCGTGGTGGACACTTTGGGCCGTCTGCTTTATCGGCAGGCTGAAGATGACCAAGCATTGCTGTCCGCGTCCCAGCTTGAGTATCAGGTTAAGGTCGAACATAATCTGCAAAATAAAGTTGAAAGCATGTTGGAACAGGTTGTGGGCGTCAATAAGGTTCAGGCCAGGGTAACCGCCGAGATTGATTTCAGTGAGGTGGACATGACCGAGGAAAATTTTGATCCGGAAGGTCAGGTGATTCGCAGTGAACAGCTCATGCGAGAGAAAGACGGCAGTGAAGATTTAGCCGCAGGGATCCCCGGAGTTAAGGGACAGTTAGCGACTTACAGCGAGGCAGGTGAAGACGGTGAAGCACTCTACAATTCCCGTCGTGAAAATATCACCCGTAATTTTGAAATCAGCAAAAAGATACGAAAGACCAAAGAAACACCCGGAGCAATTACTCGTTTGTCCGTGGCGGTCATGGTTGATGGTCATTATGAGAAAAGTGAGGACAAAGAAGGTACGTTAACCCGGAAATATCAGGCCCGTACAGTCGAGGAACTGTCCTATTTTACTAAATTGACTAAAAATGCTATTGGTTTTGACGAGGAACGTGAGGATCAGGTTGATGTTGTCAGCATGCCGTTTTATCTCTCTTCTTTGGTGGAACCGGAGTCGGATAAAATGGAAAAATGGCGGACTCTGGCTGAACATCTGGTCATGCCCTTTGTAATCCTGCTTCTGTCTGTCGCTTTTCTTCTCTTTATTGTGAAACCGTTTTTCCGGCTGATGAGTGAACAGCAGGCTTCGGCGCAACGTGCAGCAGTCTTGGCGGAGAAGGGGCTCTCTGAAGAGGAAATGGAGGAAGAGGAGTTGAAACTTCAGCCTCTGGGAATGACGGATCAGGAACGGATTTATAAACTGGCCCAGAGTGACCCGGACAGGGCCGCTGATCTGGTGCGACGCTGGCTGCGGGAAGAGGGATAAGTAAGTATTCGGCTTGTGTAAAAAAGTTACGAAAACTCAGTCTGTAAATGTTTGGCAGTGCACCCCAAGGGCACTTCCTGCGGGGCGCTGCCAAACATTTGCGAGGGATAAGTTATGGCCAGGAAAGAGCCTATGGCGGAAAATCTTACCGGATCGGAAAAGGCGGCGGTTTTTTTGCTGACCCTGGGAGAGGATTTTACTTCCCAAGTGTTTCAACGTCTTGAAGATGATGAGATCAAAACCGTCGGCCGTCAGATGTCAAAGATGGATCATGTGGACAAGGAGGATATTGCTGCTCTGCTCAGTGAATTTCGTTCCGATGAAGGCGGCGCTGAACTTTATTTCTCCGGTAATGATATGTTGGAGGCTGCTCTGAAAAGAGGGCTCAACAGTTCAAAGGCCAATGAAATACTTGAGGATATTCGTTCGGACTGGAGGTTGACTCTTTTTCAGAAGGCGAGAAAGCTTGAGCCCAAGGTCCTTTATAATTTTCTTCGTAACGAGCATCCCCAGACTGTTGCCCTGGTTCTTTCCGTCCTTGATGTGAACCAATCCGCCGCAATTCTGGCCGAGTTAAAGGAAGAGACCCAGGTTGAGGTGGTCGTACGTATGGCCGAACTCGATAAGGTCAGTCCGGATATCCTGGTTGAAGTCGACCGGGTCCTGCAGGAAGAGCTTCTTTCGGTCCAGGGAATGGAAGGCCAGCGTCTAGGAGGTGTCGAGGCTGTTGCGGAGATGCTGAACAATGCGGACCGCGCTCTTGAATCCCAGATTCTTGAAGGAGTGGAAGAGTATCGTGAAACTCTGGCCGAGGACATTCGCAGACTCATGTTTGTCTTTGAGGATCTTCTTACGGTTGATGATCGTGGAATTATGTCAATTTTGAAGGAAGTTTCCACGGATGATTTGAAATTAGCCCTGAAAACCTCGTCGGATGAGTTGAAGGACAAGATTTTTGGCAATATGTCTTCAAGGGCGGTGGAAATGCTCAAAGAGGATATGGAAATTATGGGACCCACCCGTTTGAAGGATGTTGAAGGATCCCAGCAGGCCATTATTAAGATTGCTAAGCGTCTGGAGCAGGAAGGTAAAGTTCAGCTGATGAAAGGTGGCGGCGGAGATGATGAATTTGTCTAGTGTGATTAAACTTCATGGTGACGGGAGTTCCCTGGATGGCCTGGAGTCTTCCCTGCCGAATCTTGAAGATAGCGGTGAATTTGTTTCCTATGAATCTCTCTGGCATGATCGGGAAGGGGATGAGGAGGAGATTGGGTCGAGCCCCGTCGAAAAGTTGATGAAGGAGCAGGAACGAATCCTGTCAGAGAACGAAGAGATGATTGAAAAGGCCCGGGCCGAGGCGGAGGAAATCGAGAAACAGGCTTATGACAAAGGTTTTGCCAGAGGTGAGGAGGAAGGCATGACTTCCGGCCGGGCGAAATTTGATGATCGATTGCTACAGGCCGCAAATCTGATCAGGGAGTTGGAAAAGGCGCGGTCTGATATACATCGCCGCTATGAAGATGATTTGCTGCCGCTGATTAAAACCATGGTCGATCGTCTGGTCAATTATGAGGTGTCGGTTAATTCACAGGTGATTATGGCCTGTTTACGGGATGCCATGGAGTTTGTTGTCGCCCGGTCCACGGTCAAAGTGCATCTGCATCCTGTTGATCTTGAACGGATCAACAAAATGGAACAGGACGATCCAGAGATTCTTTCCGGAAGGCAACAGGTGGAGTTGGTAGCGGATCCTGATATTTCCGAGGGCGGTTGTTTCCTGGAAACTGAATTCGGTGAAATTGACGCGACCATTGAGAATCGGCGAGAGCAATTGTATGAGGCGGTTGACCAAGCCTTTCAGGCGGCGATTGAGGAATAGTTAGACTGGTTGAATTGGTTAAACTTGTGTAACTATTCAGCGTATGTGAAAATGTTACGAAAAACTCAGTCTGTAACTGTTCAGCAGTGCTCCAGATGTGCGCAAGCAGGCTTATGAACTATAGTAGTCCTATGTGAATCAGCCTGATCGCGTGCAGGTGGAGTGCTGCTGAATAGTTACAAACTTGTTTTATTTGTTTGATTGGTTCGGCTGGTTAGATTTGGGAAGATGATGCAATTAACACAACTAACACAACTAATCAAACCAGTCAAATCAGTCAAATCATGAATTTATCCACATGTATACAGTCAGCTGAAAATGCTTCTCTTGTCTCGGTCCGGGGCCGGGTCAGTCAGGTGATCGGCATGGTGATTGAAAGTCAGGGGCCGGGTATTCCGGTGGGCAGCATCTGTGAAGTGGATGTCTTCCGTGGCCGGAGCAGGGTGCCGGCCGAGGTTGTCGGTTTCCGTGACGGCAAGGTATTGCTCATGCCTTTGGGTGAGATAAGGGGTGTGGAGCCCGGCGCGGCAATCAGGATGGTGGGAGGACAGGCCATGGTTCCCGTGGCGGAATCCCTGTTGGGCCGGGTGATTGATGGTCTGGGAAACCCCATCGATAACAAGGGACCTCTTGATTTTGGCCGGGAATATCCTCTTTATGCAGAACCGTTGAACCCCATGGATCGGCAACGAATTCTGGAGCCGGTTGATGTCGGGGTCAAGGCCATAAATGGTCTTTTGACCCTGGGTAAGGGCCAGCGTATCGGTATTCTGGCTGGTTCCGGAGTGGGCAAGAGTACACTGCTGGGCATGATCGCCAAACATACGGCGGCCGATATCAGTGTCATTGCCCTGATCGGTGAGCGTGGCCGGGAGTTGAAGGATTTTATTGAACGTGATCTGGGTGAGGAAGGGCTGGCCAGGTCGGTTGTGGTGGTGGCGACCTCGGATCAGCCACCGCTGGTTCGGATGCGAGGGGCCTATCTGGCCATGGCCATTTCCGAGTTTTTCAGGGATTTGGACCGGGATGTGATTTTGATGATGGATTCCGTTACCCGTTTTGCCATGTCAAGTCGGGAGGTGGGGTTGGCCATTGGCGAACCGCCCACATCAAGGGGCTATACACCCTCAGTTTTTTCCCAGCTTCCCAAGCTGCTTGAACGGGCCGGCACCTGTGCGGGCAAGGGCAGCATCACCGGCATTTATACCGTACTGGTTGAGGGTGATGATATGAACGAGCCCATTGCCGACGCTGTTCGTTCCATTGTTGACGGCCATGTGATCCTTTCCCGTGATCTTGCCAGCCGGGGGCATTACCCGGCCATTGAAATTCTCGGCAGTGTCAGCCGCTGTATGACCGATGTGGTTCCCGGGGAGCAGAGTGAAGCTTCCCATCGTTTTCTCGATATGCTTGCCACCTACAGACGTTCAGAGGATCTGATCAATATCGGCGCTTATACCGCCGGCAGTAATGCGAAAATTGATCAGGCCATTGACATGATTGACGGCCTCAATGATTATCTCAAACAGCCGGTGGATGAAAAGGTTTCCCTGGAGCAAAGCCGGGAGGGGTTGTTGGGGATGTTTGGTTCAACTGGTTCAACTAGTTCAACTGGTTGAATTGGTTAAATTTGTTGAATCAGTTAAACTGATAAGGAAAACACGTTTAACATCCGAACAAATTAACTCAACCAACTCAACCAACTCAAACAACTCAAACAACTCAAACAACTCAAACAATTCAACCAATGAAACAAGTTTAACCAAATGCCCTATCATTTTAAACTTGAAACCATCCTGAATCTGCGAAGAAATTTCGAGGAGCAGGCCTGTTTGAAACTGGCCGGAGAGCAGCGGACTCTGGACAATCACTCAGCTTTCCTGACAGGTCTGCGGACTGAACGCACCACCATGATCGCTGAAATGGAAGAGCGTAAAAAAAAGAGAATGACCGGCGCTATGTATTCCCTTTATGTAGAGGGCATCGGAATGCAGGAGTGGCGGATTCAGGTGCAAAGAAATACGGTTGAGGCCCAGAACCAGGTGGTTACGCGTATGAGGGAGGAGCTTGCCGAGGCGGTGAAACAGCGGAAGATGATTGAAAAAATTCGTGAAAAGGATTATTTGAATTATCAGAGTGAAGAACTGCGCAGGGAACAGAATGAAAATGATGAGCAGGCTGTTTTACGTCATAACCGGTAACCAGGAACAGGAAGAATGATGAAGTTACGTCAGTTATTGAGGATGTTTTTTTTCATCGCTGCCCTTTTAAGTCTTTCCGGGACGGCGCTTGCCGCCGACAAACCGGTCAGAGCGAGTCAGCAGGAGCTGGACAGGGGCGCTTCCATTGCGGCCAGGGAAAAGGCGGTCTCCGGGAAGGAAAAAGAGTTAGCCCGGCGCGAGAAGGAATTGCAGGAGCTGGGCCGGGAAATAGATGTCAAACTGACAGAATTAACCACTCTGCAAACCGATCTGAAAGAAAAGATTGCTGAACTCAAGGCCGTCCAGGATAAGGAATTCAAGAAACTCATTAAGGTTTACAGCGCCATGAGCGCCACCAAGCTTGCTCCTCTTCTGAATCAGATGGAAGATGACGTTGTTGCCAGAATTCTGCGAGCCATGAAGCCTGATTTTGTCGCCAAGGTTATACCCAAGCTTGAGCGGGAGAAGGCGGTGCGGGTGAGCCATCTTCTCGGTATGCTGTAGCTCGTCTAGGACGATTCGCCAAACTCCTTCAGCAGTCCCACCAGCTCACCGTGGACATGGCCATTGGAAGAGATAATTTCGGGGACAAAAGGTGAATAGAACCCTCCCTGAAAATCTGTAACCATGCCGCCTGCCTCTTTCACCAGTAAAATTCCTGCCGCAGTATCCCAAGGTTTAAGTTTAATTTCCCAGAAGCCTTCAAGACGGCCGCAGGCCACATAGGCCAGATCCAGGGCTGCCGCGCCAGCCCGCCGTACTCCCTGAGAGCGGGTTAAAACTTTTTCCAGTGCCGCCATGATCTTTTCAGGTCGTTGTCTGACATCGTAAGGGAAACCGGTAGCCAGGAGTGACCGGGTCAGTTTTCCAGTAGCTGAAACCTCAATTTTTCTGCCGTTTAGCCAGGCACCCTGACCATGGCAGGCGCAGAAGAGCTCGTCGAGCATGGGCGCATAAATGACCCCTGCCAGACTTTTTCCTTTCTCCATATAGGCGATGGAGACGGCAAACCAGGGAAAACCATGGGCAAAATTGGTGGTGCCGTCCAGTGGGTCAATGATCCACATCGCTTTTTGGGGAATGTCGTTATAAACAGAGCGGGATTCCTCCGCCAGAATTTCGACCTCGGGATGTTTTTTACCGAGAATTTTCATAATCATTTTTTCTGCGGCCGGATCAGCCTCGGTCACCAGATCAATCTCTCCCTTAAAGCGGATTTCATGGGGACGAGTGTATAATGAGGCCAGCAGGCGACCCGCCTGCAGTGCCGCCTTGCCGGCGGTTTTCAGCATAGGCGCCAGTGGAGAGTTGCCGCAGTGTTGGATACATTTTTCAAGTCTTTCCATAATTTTGGTTCATGGCTGAGGGTATAGGGCGTGAGGGAAAAAGATTAATTACAACTCCTCCGGTACAAAGGCCACCACCTCATCAATTCTTTTTGCTCCAAAAAAAGTCATGACCAGCCGATCAATACCCAGGGCAATGCCCGCAGCCTTATCGATCCGGCCAAGATCGCGTAAAAAAAGTTCCGGCATGGCTTGAGTCGCGCGGCCTAGGGAACGGGCAAGGCGGAGTTCTTTTTTAAAACGAGTCCGCTGTTCAAGGGGATCTGTCAGTTCGGAAAAACCGTTGGCCAGTTCCAGGCCGTTGATATAGAGTTCGAAACGTTCGGACACGGCCGGATCAGTGCTTTTCAGGCGGGAAAGAGAGGCCAGTTCTGCGGGATAATCATACAGAAAGGTGGGGCGTTTTTGTCCTAGATTTGGCTCGATATCCCTGACAAGGATTTCGTCAAAAAAATCACCGGCCAGGGCTTGGGATAGGGGAATTTCAGCATAGAGAGCAAAGGCCTCGGCCACGGTCAACCGTTGCCAGGGAGAATCGAGATTACAGCCGGCCGGGGCCATGTTCAGCTCATTTGCCAGAAATAAAAAAAGTTTTTCACACTCGACCATGAGGTCGTGGTAATCGTTGTCAAGGCGATACCATTCCAGCATGGTTAATTCTGGAAGATGTCTATTTCCCCGTTCGTGACGCCGGAAGCATTTGCAGATCTGAAAAATTTTGGGAATTCCGGCGGCAAGAAGCCGCTTCATGCAGATTTCCGGAGAGGTCTGCAGGTACCAGGTTTCCGAGGTTTCCGGTTCGATATGGGCCTCGGGCAGGAGGCAGGGAAGACGGACGGGGGTGTCAACTTCCAGGTAACTGTGAAGAACAAAAAAAGAGCGAATGGCCTGAATCAGTTTGGCCCGTTGTTTCAGGCCGGAAATGTCAAGCAAGGGAGTTACTCTTGTCGGTTTTGAAAAACTACAAATTAACCACAGAGCACACAGAGATCACTAAGGTAACTTATTACAAAAAATATTTCTCTGTGATCTCCGTGTCCTCTGTGGTGAGAAAAGATTTTTTGCGGGTTCATCACTCTTTGACCCTGGTCATGTACTCCCCGGAACGGGTATCTATCTGAATTTTATCACCTTCATTGATAAAGGGCGGCACCTGGAGTTCGTAACCGGTCTCTACAGTGACCGGCTTGGTGTCCGTACCACTGGTATCGCCCTTGGCCCATGGATCGGCCCGGGTGACCTTGAGATGGACAAAGTTCGGCAGAGTAACGCCAATGGGGTTGTCGTCGAACATCAGGACATCGACTTCCATATTATCGATAAGGAAATTGACCTGTTCATCGATCTGATCCTTCATGATGACAATCTGGTCATAGGTTTTTGTATCCATGAAGTTATACTCTTCACCCTGGGAATAGAGGAACTGCATGGACCGCTCTTCAAGAGGGGCTTTTTTAAATTTATCGTTTGAACGATAGGTCCGTTCAAAGGCGTTACCGGTGACCATATTGCGCATTTTGGTCCGGTAAAGGGACTGGCCTTTGCCTGGTTTGGAGAAGTCAAAACGGACCACCACATAGGGTTCGCCGTCAATTTCGATTTTTAATCCCTTGCGTAGATCAGAAGCGGAATACATGAAGTCACCTGTTTTTTAGCCACAGTGCATGCTTTATACCTGACAATGATCTCGTTGTCATACGGAGAAAATGAGTATAACGAGACCTCGGGCTATCTGCGGACAATGCCTGATTATTTCGAGTTGGTCAAATTTGTCTGTTAGACGTGAAAAAAATCATTTATGTAATCAAGATGATGTTTTTTTTCAACTTTTAATCTCCTTTTTCGCAACACCCTCCGTCTTGATCTTTTCCAGTGTGTCCGATAAAACAGCTTTGACATTTTCGCGGATATCACCGGCCACTACAATAAAAAGCAGGTCATCGCCCGGTTGGAATCGGCCTGATCTGGCCTCGATCTTGATGTCGAAAATGCCTTCTCTTTTGAGCTGCTCTTGCCGTATTTCCTCAATTTTATTCTGGTCGGCAATAACTTCCAAAAATTCAACTTTTCCCCGATCCGCCCTTGACCAGCCCCGGACAATACCATTATGGGCCAGAATCATCCCAACATTGGCGGCAAATTCCGGATTTTCCTTCATTTGGGCTATGGTCTTTGTGATATCCATTTGTTTCACCTTTTTGTTAACTGCCCAGGGGTTAGATTATTAGACTGAAGGCCGATAGGCGAGCTCTGCGAGACATCAAGAGGTTGACAGTCAATCATCGTGTATGTCTCTTATCAAACCATAAAAGCCTTACGATGTCCCGTAGGAACTGAACAGCTGTACGGAAAATTGGCAGGCTCTTCTATAGTTTTTCAAATCGTTCCATCTGATTTGCACGTACATCTCCATGTCTGGCGGCATTTTCACCTTTCTTGTCTATGTTTGTCTGATACAGGTTCGACGCAATAATTTACACAGACACGGCGAAAACACTTTGCTTAAAATTTGTTGATTTGTAATAATTATTAGATGCTTCTGGAGCCTGAATATTTATTCATCAAAATTAATTTTAACGTTTCCCTGATGTCGAGATTAGGAACGTATATTATTGGGTTTCAGATGGACTAGCATGGAGCAGGCGCGAGTGACGAGACGTTAACAAAAGAGACACTATTTCCGTCTGATTTGGAGTTCAATGGAGGAAGTGGTCGACTTGACATCATAAAATGTGTGATCAAAAACTATCCACCTTGCACGATTTTGAAAAAATATGAGATAAGCATAAATCAAATGAAAATCCATGAAAACCGATTAAAGCGCCTATTGGACAAAACATGGCTGCCATATGTTTTACCGTTTGTCCTGTTTTTATTATTGACCGAACCTGCTCGGTTTTTTCCATCCTTGACCCCGTTTCTTTATATTGCCAAAACCTTCATTGTCGGGGCTTTGCTCTGGTTCTGGCGGCATAAATATACGGCAGATCTAACCCCTGGGCTCTCCTTTACTGAGGTGCTGACGGCTGTTTTCTGCGGCCTTCTGGTACTGGTTATCTGGATTGTACCGGAAGGATATCTGTTCCAGTTAGAACAGAAATCAGTTTTTGATCCCTATGGCCTGGGCCAGTCACAAGGAGCTTTCATTGTACTGATTGCTATGCGCCTGATCGGCGCGGCCGTGGTTGTACCGGTCATGGAAGAGCTGTTCTGGCGTTCCTTTATCATGCGCTACCTGATTGAGCCGAATTTTCGTTTGGTTCCCATGGGCACCTTTACCTGGTTGTCATTTCTGGGTGTGGCAATCCTCTTTGGCCTTGAACATAATCGGGTGGTTGTGGGAATTATTGCCGGGCTTCTTTATGGTCTTTTGTTGGTTCGGCAGAAAAAGCTGAAGGGAGTTATCCTGGCCCACGGCGTCACTAACCTTGGTTTGGGAATTTATGTTCTGCTAACCGGCAACTGGATGTTTTGGTAGACAGCTTAATCAGCGACGGAATACACGGAAAAAAGGTCACTTAAATGGAGAAATGGAGTTGTTGGATACAGGGAGTCATCTTCGAGGTATGCCGCTGGGCCGCACGTGGGCTGAGTGTTTAAAATAACTGCAATTTCAAATTGTCAAAAAATGAAATTGAGTTGTTAATAACAGATTAACCACCGAACAGTTACCTTTTCCCCAGGCTTTTCGCCGCTATTTCATAAACGTCTTTTGATAGATTTTTAACGGCAAGAATACGTTCCAGCTGCTCCTTCATCAGTGATTGCCTGGCCGGATCAAAGCGTTGCCATCGGCTGAGCGGCGCAAGAAGACGGGCGGCAATCATCGGATTGAAGGGGTCAAGCTCCAATACCCGGTCGGCAAGGAAAACATACCCCTCTCCACTTTGATGATGGAAACAGGTGATGTTCAGGGTACAGAATGAGCTGATCAGGGCTCGAACCCTGTTTGGGTTTTTCATGGAAAATTCAGGATGACCGAGAAGATATTGCACCTCGGACAGGGTTTGGGGCAGGGGTGCCGTGGCTTGAATAGCAAACCACTTATCCATCACCAGGTTATCTGTTTGCCACTGATTATGAAAGTCCACCAGGACGGCCTTTTTTTCCGGGCAATCACGGTTATGGACAATGGTCTGAAAGGCCTGGAGAACGTCCGTCATATTTTCGGCCTCGTCATACTGCCGCAGACAAAGATCAAGAACCGCCTCCTCATTTAAGGTCATTAAATAGGAAAGGCAAAGGTTTTTCAAGCTGCGTTGCCCGGCACGCTCGGCGCTGTAAAAATAGGGGGCAAGGTTCACATTATCATGAAAGACGCTGAGAAAATCATGATAGAGGGATCGGGCCAGGGTTTGACGCGTAAAGTCACGGGCGCGGTGAATCCCTTCCACATCGATCACCTCCATCTGCTCACCGAGATATTTTTCTGCTGGCAGGGTCAGAAGCTGGGTCAGGAAAGTCGGCTTAATCTTGCCACTGAGGTCAATAAGCTGCTGAAATGTTTCGATTACATCCTGCGAAAGCACCAGTTCTCTGCCGGCCTGCAAATCGTCAACCAGTCTGAGAAGAATACGGCATAGATAACGCTGGCCCGCCTCCCAACGGTTAAAAGCATCGGAATCATGGGTAAGAAGAAAGCGCAGATCATCATCCCCATAGTCAAACTGAAGCTTCACCGGGGCCGAGAAATGACGCAGCAACGACGGGGTAGGCTCCTGGTCGATATCCTCGAAAAGAAAATGTTCTTCAGTTTTATAAATATTAAGAACGCGGCTGGTTTCACCCTGTTTCCCCTCACCGGTCATGCGAAGAGGAATATCACTGCCGTCCGGAGCCAGTAATCCCATGGACAGGGGAATATGAAATGGTTTTTTATTCGGCTGGTTCGGAGTGGGGGGGCATGCCTGGCTGACCGTAAGGCAGTAGGTCTTTTTTTGAACATCGTATTGACCTTGAACGGTCAGAACCGGAGTTCCGGCCTGGCTGTACCAGAGCCTGAACTGGTCAAGATTTACTCCTGATGCATCCTCCATGGCCCGGACAAAATCTTCGGTGGTTACGGCCTGGCCGTCATGTCGTTTGAAATAAAGATCCATACCCCTACGAAAAGCCGACCTGCCCAGCAAGGTATGAATCATCCGGATCAGTTCGGCGCCTTTCTCATACACTGTCACCGTATAAAAATTGTTGATCTCGATATAAGAATCAGGCCGGACCGGATGAGCCATGGGCCCGCTGTCCTCCGGAAACTGGGCATTGCGGAGCATACTGACATCAGTCATTCTTTTCACCGGCCGTGAACCCATGTCAGCAGAAAATTCCTGGTCGCGGAAGACGGTCAATCCCTCCTTCAGGCTCAACTGGAACCAGTCCCGGCAGGTGACCCGGTTGCCGGTCCAGTTATGGAAATATTCATGGCCGATGACTGCCTCAATCAACTCATAGTCCGTGTCAGTCGCCGTCTGGGGCCGGGCCAGGACATACTTGGAGTTGAAGATATTCAGCCCCTTGTTCTCCATGGCTCCCATGTTGAAATCATCCACGGCAACAATCATGTAAAGATCAAGGTCATATTCCAGGCCAAAGACCCTCTCGTCCCAGGCCATGGCTTTTTTCAGGGACCCCATGGCATGATCGCAGGCATCGCTGTTATGTTTTTGGACATAGATATGCAGATCAACATCGCGTCCGGATCGAGTCGTGAAGCGGTCCTCGATGCGGACAAGATCACCGGCCACCAGGGCAAAAAGATAACAGGGTTTAGGAAAAGGGTCATGCCATGTTGCGTAATGGCGGTTTTCCGTCAATTCTCCATGATCAACAAGGTTTCCGTTTGAGATGAGCACCGGGAA
Organism: Thermodesulfobacteriota bacterium; assembly: GCA_034723545.1. Classification (GTDB taxonomy): domain Bacteria; phylum Desulfobacterota; class Desulfobulbia; order Desulfobulbales; family SURF-16; genus JAGHCC01. Next base: position 14,380 of record JAYEPA010000065.1, read on the forward strand.
AGAACGATCTGCCTCAATGGTGGTGGTGAAACGGGACATGACATCGGGCCGATCGAGAAAAAACATGATCTTCCGAAACCCTTGGGCCTCGCATTGGGTACAGTAAATTCCACTTGATTGATACAGACCTTCCAGGGAAGTATTGTCCTGGGGCCTGATTCCCGTTTTGATTTCAAGAATAAAATCATCGGGAACATCCTGAATAATCAGGGATACGTGAGAAACTTCATACTCCTTTTCGGGGAGTAACCGTCCGTTAATGCTCACTGACTTTAAGTCAAGTTCCTCCCCGTGTAATCTCAGAGGCTCAACTTCTTCGCCATTGCGGCGGCAATTCATTTTGGCGGTAACCGTTGTTGTCTGATCGGTGAGATTGAAATGGAGATCAATTTCATCAATTAAAAAATCAGGTTTCCGGTAGTCTTTCAGATAAATTGTTGAGGGTTTATTTTTAGACATGAGATTTTTTGAAATATCTTGAGGGGTGAATTTTGGAATTTAGGTCTCACTCAGGCACTGATTTTGGTCTCGGCGTCATCGGGGCCTGTTTTGCCGTACCGGCTAGAATATCCGTTTTACCGGCCAAGTCGGTGGCAGGTTTATTTTTCCTGCTAAAAGCAGGGAGTTTCAAGGTCTGACCGGCATAAACCGTGGCACGGGAATCAAGATTGTTGGCCAGGATGAGATCGGTAAGCTTCAGCCCGTTTCTGCGGGCAATGGCTCCAGCCGTGTCCCCCGGATTTACCCGGTAAAAACGATCTCTCTTCTGTTTTTTGTGAAACATTTCTTTTGATAATGAACCGGCAAGACGATCAAAATTGTCATGCATTTGATATGGCAAGCGGAAAATATACCCCTTTGGCACAAATCTTTGGCCGTTGAATACAGCTTTACCCAGGGCCGGATTTAACTGCCGGAAACTACACGTATCAACCTTGAAATAACGGGAAAGTTCCTTTATATCGATGTAACCTGGAAGTTTTAGCTCATGGGTTTTAATAGGGGTTTCAAAATTAACTTCACCGAAAAAGTGTCGATAATGTAAAGCAACGTCCCGGGCGGCAATAAATTCGGCGTAAAAATTACGGCTGGCAAAACCAAACCGTCCCTCTCCGTATTTATTAAAAATTTTTTCATAATTGCCCTGTGCCTTTTTGGCCCGCAGCATCCCGTTGACTCCATAATTATAAGCGGTGAGCGCCAAAGGCCAGCTTTCAAGCTTTTCATGGTTTTCCTTGAGCAAGTGGGCTGCGGCATGGGTGGCGAGAATGGGATCCCGCCGTTCATCCAGAGTGTTGTTCACGGTCATGAATTTCCGGCCGGTACCTCGGGTAAACTGCCAGACCCCCACCGCTCCATATTTACTCCGGGCCTTATAATTAAAGGAGGATTCCACATGGGGAAGATAGGCCAGATCGGCCGGCAAACCATGCTCTGTAAAAATTTTCCGCATTTCTTCAAAATAGGCGCCGGAGCGTTTTAAGCCTGCAAGAAAACGGTCCCGCAGACAACGTTGAAAACGGATGTTGTTTTTGGCTTCTGCCAAACTCTTTTTTGCTGATTGCGAAGCGAAAAGGGCCAGGATTCTTTTTTCCTCCCCGGTGTCTGCTTTTTCTCCCCGGGCCAGTTTGTCAAGAATCCTTCTGTAGCGCAATTTTGCCATCCTGACCCGTTTGTTGTTGATTTTTCGGGCTTTCGGGTTTTGCGCATCCATAAGTTCCATCACTTCATAAATGATGTCGAGGTTACGGGAATCATGGATATATCCAATTGTAGAAGGATGTTCTGTATAGACTTTTTTCCAGAACCGGACATTGGCACGAATGGAGTCATGGACAGGGAAGGGGTCAACAGAGGCCTGTACCGCTCCGCTTCCAAGAAAGCAGGGAGAAAGAAGAACAGTCAGAATCAGGATTTTTATTATTTTTGTAGGTATCATAAATTAAATCAGGGTCAACGGGGTAAAGGGTCAAAGGGGCAGAGGGGCAGAGGGGCAGAGGGGCAGAGGGGCAAAAGATACCCACTTAGCCATTTATGTCCTTTGTGCCATCATTTTTTGTTTTTTTTGTTCATTCCAAAATCCGCATTCCCCAATCCGAAATAGAGTGCTGATAGCACGGATCTTTTTC
>JAYEPA010000066.1:0-16413 GCA_034723545.1 Thermodesulfobacteriota bacterium
AAACGCCTTGGGGGGAATCAACGAATGTAGGAATATCAGCCATATTTCAAAACCTGCCTTTTTGATCAAATTGTAAAATATTCTCTAAGACAACAGATCGGCAGATTTCAAATTTTCTTCAATATTTTTTTATGATTACCAACGAACTTCAGCCATAATTAGGCACGGTGCTGTAGGAGCCCGGCCCTCCGGGCGATAAGCTGAACAGTTACATTGACATTGAGTTACTCCCTCAGAAAAGGCAGTAGACTCTTAAATTCAGTCGTGCCGGCCTTGTGGAGCAACTCGTAAATGATTAACTCCGTGTTTGCGACCACGCCGCCGATCTGCCTGATTCGATCCAGGCCGGTGAGATAATTTTTTTCTGTGCGGGAAGATACTGCATCTGCCGGAATCCACATCCGATACCCCTCGCGGATGCCCCCCAGCACCGTCTGGTACATGCAGATATGGGTTTCTACACCGCAGCAAACCCAGGTATCAACTTCTTTGTGTGATTTAAGTGCCGCCAACACGGCCTCATTTTCAAAACAACCGAATTCCAGTTTATCAAGTGGGGTTCCATCACCAAGTTCAGCGGTAATCACAGGCAATAACTCGCCGATCCTTTTGACATACTGTGTTGTTGCCACCACGGGAATTTTCAGCACATTAGCAGTTTTCATCATCAGCACCGTATTTCCAACCACCTCATCCCGGCTGCCGATCACCCGCATCATCCGATCCTGGATATCAACAATCAGCAGGCCGCAATGCTCAGGTTTCAATAAATCAATTTTATTCATTTTCAACGATCCTCCTTATTTTTTTCGTGCAATTTCATCAGGTTCATGGCTAATTTCGTAACCTCAATAAACTATGGTGAGTGTTTAGTGGAGCCCACCCTGTAGGCGATTATATTCGGCTGATGCTGCAAACCTTCATTATATCGCCCGAAGGGCCGGGCTCCTACGCATCCCCCACACAACCGGCAATCTCGTAAGCTGAATCTGTTTTGCTAAGATTGCCAGCACTTATTGTGAAATTACCTAATTTCTAGTAAGTAAACTGAAGACTAAAGGAAATGTGATTACCAACGAACTTCAACCATAATTAGGCACGGTGTTGTAGGAGCCAGGCCCTCCGGGCGATAAAGGGTAAATCTTTTGCTCAGAGCCCCTTATCGCTCACAGGGGTGAGCTCCTACATATCAAATTATTCGCACCCCACCCCCACGTTTTTCGGTAGCTATTACATATGAGGCTGAAGATTAGTGGTAATCACAAAAGGAAAAGTGGCCCTTATCCCATACACCTTTTGCCGATCTTTAACCAAAAATCTATTATTACAAAATCACAACAAAAAAAGAATGAAATATCAACTCATTGTTCACATCTTAGACAACAAGCCCGTTGATCAAATAATTGAAGTTCGGGGCTGGCTCAAGACAAAACGGGATTCGGGTCAGATGTCATTTCTTGATATCAACGACGGTTCCTGTATATCCGGTCTGCAGATCATTGCCGAAAAAAAACTTCAAAATTATGATGAAATCCGCGCACTGACCACAGGCAGTTCCTTGCGGGTGCAGGGCAAGCTCGTCCACTCGCCGGCAAAAGGACAGGAGGTGGAACTGATTGCCGATGACATAGAGATTTATGGTACGGCCGCGGCAGAGACCTATCCTTTACAGAAAAAAAAACATTCATTTGAATTTTTACGTGAAATCGTCCATCTTCGTCCCCGCACAAACAGCCTTGGCGCCATGGCAAGGATTCGCAGCCGCCTGTCCCATGCTGTCTACCGCTTTTTCCAGGAGCGAGATTTCTTCCAAATCCACACGCCGGTGATTACCACCAGTGACTGTGAGGGGGCTGGTGAGATGTTCAGTGTCACCTCCCTGAATCTTGATAACCTGCCACGGCAGAACAGTAAAGTTGATTTCAGCCAAGATTTTTTCGGCTGCCCTGCCTCACTGACAGTCAGCGGCCAGCTTGAAGCAGAGGCCTATGCCCTGGCTCTTGGCCGGGTCTACACCTTTGGCCCGACATTCCGGGCCGAAAATTCCCATACCAGCCGTCATCTGGCCGAATTCTGGATGCTGGAACCGGAAATGGCCTTTTTTGACCTGAACGATGACATGGATCTTGCCGAAGAACTGATCAAACATCTGATCTCCCACGGACTAACCCACTGTCGCGATGATCTTGATCTTTTTGCCCGCTTTATCGATAAAAAACTTTACAACAGACTGGACTCCGTTCTGGAAAAAGATTTTACCAGAATCGACTATACAGAGGCAGTGGATCAGCTTTGCCGGTCGGGTCAACAATTTGCTTACCCGGTGACATGGGGCATTGATCTGCAATCCGAGCATGAACGGTATCTCACTGAAAAAATATACAAACGACCGGTCATTGTGAGTAATTATCCGAAAACCATCAAACCTTTTTATATGCGGGTGAATGATGATAAAAAAACCGTGGCGGCCATGGACATTCTCCTGCCCGGTATCGGTGAAATTATCGGCGGCAGTCAGCGAGAGGAACGTCTGGATATTCTAAAAAGCCGCATGCAGGAAACCGGCGTCAACCCTGACGATTACCAGTGGTATCTTGATCTGCGCCGCTACGGCACCACCCCTCATTCCGGTTTTGGTCTGGGCTTTGAACGGATGATCCAGTTTATTACCGGCATGGCCAATATCCGTGATGTGATCCCCTTTCCACGAACACAGGGGGGTGGCTGATGGCTGACATAAATCATTTCGGATTTCAAATTTCAAACATTGACAACAACTTGTTTCGGTGAAGGAACTAAGTGCCTATGCTTCTTTCAAAACAGACAGTATTCAACCAGCCGTGGCAAAGGGTTATTTTTTTGTTCGTGCTTCTTTTATCTCTTTTTGGCATCAGTCCGCCTACCCTGACCGCTGAAACAGACCAGCAGCTGGTGCTGAAAGAAGATGGACATCTCAGAGCCAGGCCAGATGACACAAATAAGATCACTCATTTTATCCGTAAAGGAACACAGGTAATCAGAAAGGGGCAACAGCCTGGCTGGGCCCATGTTTTTGTTCCGGCCATACATGGCAGCGGCTGGATTCCAAATGACCTGCTGAATGCCAAATCATCTATTCCGACCCTGCCGCCGAAAAATTTAAAAAAATCTCTCAGAGAAACATCTTCCTCTCAACCCAAAAAAACGCAAGCTTCAAACCTCAAAAAACTGACAAAACAGCCAACTTCTTCCATTGCTGTTCTTGATGTTCAAAAAATAATTGATAATTCTCAGAGAGGAAAAGAAGCTTTTCTTGATTTCAAAAAATTATCCTCGAAAAAAAACCCGGAAGAACTGGCCCGGGCCGAACAGGAAGCGCTGACACGGATCATCATGGAAATACGCATGCTGGTCGAACTCTATGCCACCGAACATCATTTGACGCATATCATTAATAAAAATTCCGCCAGTCTTTTTCTCTATGACCCCCGCTTTGATATCACCGACGATATCCTGCAAATCTACGACAGACAGGCCGGTGATCAGCAATGAGTCGAGATCCACAAATCACATTGTATCTGGCGCCGATCCGCGGCATAACCGATGCTCTTTACCGAAACACATTCATCCGTTATTTCAGCGGGTTTGATCTGGCCGTGGCGCCCTTTGTCACCACCCAGCAGGGCAACCGCATCAAACCCGGTCATCTGCGGGATCTTGAACCGGGAAAAAACAGGGCGCTGCCTATTATTCCCCAGATCCTGAGCAAAGATCCCGATCACTTTATCACCCTGGCCCAGGCTTTAATTGACCAGGGACACAGGCAGATCAACTGGAATCTTGGCTGTCCATATCCCATGGTGGCCAACAAAAAAAGAGGCTCGGGACTGCTGCCGTATCCGGATCGGATTGCCTCATTTCTGGACAAAATCAGAAAACTACCTGTAGCCTTGTCCATCAAGACCAGGCTGGGTCGCTTTCAGGCGGACGAAATCCTGCAACTGATACCCATCTTCAATGACTTCCCCCTAACTGAACTCATCATCCATCCCCGAACAGGCAAACAGATGTATAAAGGGACGGTGGACCTTGACGCATTTGACCAATGCCTGGAACAATCCCGTCATCCTGTGATTTATAACGGAGACATCACGGATGAAGGTGTTTTTCTGCAACTTAGGGATCGTTTCAAAAACGTGGCAGGCTGGATGATCGGCAGAGCGGCCCTGGCCGACCCGTTTCTACCGGCCCGGATCAAAAAAATTCCCCTGCCGGGAGACAAACGGGAACCTATCCGGCTTTTTCACGATGACATTTTTGGCCAGTATCAAGAAATCCTGTTCGGGCCAAGCCATATCCTTGGAAGGATGAAAGGATTATGGTTCTATCTCTCACAATCCTTTGCAAACAGCAGAAAAATTCTGAAAAAAATTCAAAAGACCAAATCCCTGCAAAAATATAATAAAATTGTGGAGCACATTTTTTCAGAGGAGGAATGGATCAGGTGAAGGGCTGATAACTGATCACTTCCAGGCCCGAATCAGTTCCAGCAAGGCTCTAGCACCAATACCTGACGCCCCCTTTGGAACATAAGACTTTTCAGTAAAATCCCAGGCTGTGCCGGCAATATCAAGATGAGCCCAGACAGCATCTCCGACAAATTCCTCTAAAAAGGCTGCAGCCGTAATAGTGCCGCCGGCCGGACCGCCGATATTCTTCAAATCCGCCACATTACTCTCCAGCTGCTTGGTGTATTCCCTGCCCAGGGGTAAGCGCCACAGGGGTTCACCACTTCTCTCTCCCGCAGCCAGCAAGCTGGATGCCAGACCATCATTATTCGTCAACAGGCCGGTGCGATGGTGACCCAACCCGACAACAACCGCGCCGGTGAGTGTGGCCAGATCAACAACTGCGTCAGGCTTGAATTTTTCCACTCCATAGGCCAGAGCATCAGCCAGAATCAAACGACCTTCGGCATCCGTATTCAAAACCTCAACAGTTTTTCCACCATAAATCGTGATCACGTCTCCGGGTTTCAAGGCAGAAGGACCAGGCATGTTGTCCGTGGACGGCACAATGCAGACAACATCCACATTCTCCGGCTGTTCCTCGGCAACCCCCTGCATGGCGGCCATGACCGCAGCCCCGCCGCACATGTCATACTTCATCCGATCCATGCCCTTTCCGGGTTTAAGGGAAATTCCGCCTGAATCAAATGTCAGCCCCTTGCCGACCAGCAGCAGGGTCGGCACCTTTTTCCCGGTCCGATATTCAAGGATCACCAATCTCGCCGGCTGCTCCGAACCCTGATTGACCCCGAGAAGTCCTCCCATTTTCAATCGTTTCAGCTCTTTTTCCCCAAGCACCTTACAGGAAAGACGAGGTTTTAAGGCCAGGGATTTGGCATAAAGAGCAAAATCAACCGGCGTCCAGAGATTGCCCGGCTCATTCGCCATGTCCCGAACTTGATTTCCACAACGGCCGGAAATCAGTCCCTGATGCATTCCCCGACGGACAGCAGTGGCATGTTGAGAGGAATAAAAAGAAATTTTAGCGATCTTTCCAGGCTTGTCGCCCTCATCTTCCTTTTTATACTTGAGAAATTGATAGGATCCAAGAACGAGACCCTCAGCCAGACATTCCGCCATGTCACCAGCCTGAAACTCAAGTTCCGACGGTACCACGACAAGCAGCTTGCCGGCCTTACCCTGTAAAGCCTGCCTGCTCGCAATCCCACCAGCTTTGCGAAATGTTTCACGGCTCAGATCTTCCTTACCAAGGCCGACGACCAAAACTCGTTTTGCTTTCAAGCTCATTGAATCATCCGGATAAAACAGGAATTTCTGTCCCTCCTTGCCGGTAAAGTCTCCGGAATTCGCTGCCAGGTCAATTTGTTTCTCCACCCCATTGTGAGAACAAGTGGGGGCCCCCTTCTCAACCTGACGGACAAAATAGATAATCATATCACAGACAAACTGTTCCGGTTTTTTCTTTGTACATGAAATCATGGTGATCCTTTTTAAGCCATTCTGAATAATGATAAAGATATAGTCGTTCAACAAAAGTATAATGTAACTGTTCAGGAGTTAATGGTAAATTTGTAGCCCTACCTGATTAGTTACGATATATTAAACTGATTTAGAATTATGTTCTATATGAATTTTTAAACAAATTTAAGGGGTTAAATTTCAAGGAGAAAAAATTTGATAACGCAACTCTGTCTCGCAGTCTTCATCGCGGTCTTCGTATCAGCGCTTTGCAGTATTTTTGAGGCGGTCCTCTACTCGGTTCCCCACAGTCAGATTGAAATAATGAAACAATCCGGCACATTAAGAGGACGAATGCTTTATAACCTGAAAAAAGATATCCATAAACCAATTACCGCGATCCTCACATTAAATACCATTGCCAACACCATGGGCGCTGCTGTGGCCGGGGCTTCGGCCGCTGCGGTCTTCGGAGAACAGAACCTCGCCTGGTTCTCGGTTATTTTCACCGTGACCATTCTTATTTTTTCCGAGATTCTTCCCAAAACCATCGGGGTCATCTACTCCCAAAAACTGGCCGGTCTCATCGCCCTGCCGGTGAACTGGCTGGTTAAAATCCTTTTACCTGTTATCTGGCTCTGTAACAAGTTGACTAAACTTATTCCCGGAAACGACAACGAATCACTGGTGTCAGCGGAAGAGGTTAAAATCATGGCTATGCTGAGCCGCAAATCCGGGGAAATCGACCCTCAACAGGAGCGCATCATTAAGAACATTATCGGTTTGAAAGGAAAAATTGTTCGTGAGGCCATGACTCCCAGAACCGTCACTTTCACATTGAATCAGAATCTGTCTGTTGCCGAGGCGCAAAAGTTAAAAAAACAATGGAACCGGCATAGCCGTGCTCCAGTCTACGACAAAAAACCGGATAATATCGTTGGTATTGTGCTGCGCAAGGATGTTCTGCTCAGCGCGGCAGAAGGAAGAGAAGAACGGACTCTGGCGGCTTTAAAGAAAGATGTTCATTTTGTCCCGGAATCAGCCAGACTGAATAGTGTTCTCCTTGAATTTTTTGACAGGAGACAACACCTGTTCGTGGTTGTGGATGAGTACGGCAGTGTAGGAGGAGTGATCAGTCTTGAAGATATCATTGAAGAAATTGTCGGCCTGGAAATCATTGATGAATCAGACCAGGATAAAACCATGCGGGATCTTGCCAGGGACAAGAGAAAAAAACTGCTTACCGCAACAGAGGTCAATCAACCCTCTTAAAAAATAACCAGGACATAGCAAATCAACAGCAGAAAAACCAGAATGTTAATACCGATGAATCCTCCGAGGCTGATCAGGCCTTCAAAATCCTCCAGACAGAAACGCCAAAGGATATAACAACCGGCAATGGTGCCGTTGAGCATAAACAGGGCCGACATCACCTGAATTGGAAAATCCGGAATAGAAAAGCTGAAATATTCAAGAAAGGGCATGCCGAACTGCCGGCCAAATGTAGGAATTAAATCGCCGATACCCTCGGCAAAAAAAGCCATCCTGTACACGAGCTCACCGGTAAAGGCCATGGGAATCAGGATAGGCACTATGGGAGAAAACTTACCAAAAACCGGGTCCACGGTAATACCGAACATTCTGGCCCCCAACCTGATCACACCCATGATACCGAGAAAAAAGAGCACCAGCAGGAGACTGAAGGCAACCGTGTCGGAGATATCCATGAAGGTCATTATCCGCCCGTACACCTCTTCTCCCCGAAAAAATCTGGCCAGCTGCGAACCGATAAGAAAAGGGACAATGTAGGAACAGGTAATATAGCGGCCCTTGTTCCTAATCAGTTCACTATAGGGATTACGGATAAGTAATTGGGGGGAATCACGGTGACAGAGAGGAAGACAGTGGCCACAGACCAGGCAATGAAGATTGTTCTGGGCCCCGACCGCACCAATATAAACCGGGCATCCCTCTATTCCATCTTTTCCCCTTTTACAGGCAAAAGTCTCACATCCCCGGCACTTCTCATGATCGGGCCGGAACTCGGTAATGGACAAAGTGGCAGCGGCGCCGCTTATGCGTCCCAGAGGGCAAAGATAACAACACCAGGCCTGGCCGGGGAAAAAAACGGCCATAATTGCCGAACCAAGTACAATGGCCAGGGTGAGCCAGGCAGTACCCAGTGGCCAATGTTCCAGTCCAGCGACAATCTCCGCCCAGATAATCAGGGCGAAAAAAAAGACCGAGACATGCACACCGTATTTTTTTAAAATAAGGGGTATTTTCCAGGAAAATGTCAGGCCTTTCTTTTGCAGAAGAAGACCAAGACCGGGAAAGGGACAGAGCCCGCACCACATTCGTCCCACAAAAAACCAGGAAAGGACAATGCCGGGCCAAAGCAATCCCCAGCAAAGAAAAACAACAACATTGCGATGGGGATCCTCGGGTCCGAAAAAACCGGAAAGAAGAACCAGAATAAAAATTACATCGTTGGCGGTACGCAGCAAGGCATGATGGTGACGGGCTGCAAGAAAACGCCGCAGGGCCGGGAAAATCCTAAAAAGATCCAGCCGTTCATTCTCATGGGAAGAGATGAGATTTTTAAGTGCTTTTGCCCACCAAACCACTGTCCGTATCCTGTTCGAAAATCAATTAAAAATTATGAATTACGAATTATGAATTATGGTCTTTTTTCATCAGATCACTTCCATCAAATTCCCAATTCGTAATTGACCCGTTTTTGGTCTAACCTGCCGCTTCAAGGGTAAGGCTGGTCTGAAACTGACGGCCATCCCGACGAATCTTCAAGGTCACCTCGTCCCCCACCTTGTGCCGATCAAGTTCAGCACGCAGATCATCGTAGGAAGAAATTCCTACGCCATTTAGACTTTCAATGATATCTCCCAGGAAAATTTCTCCACCTGATTGACTTGTTCCACGAAGTCCCGCATTTGCGGCAGCACTGCCGGGTTGAACATTGATAATCAACAATCCCTCAATACCAAAACGGGAAGCCAGCTGCTCATTGGCGATTGTCACTCCGAGGCCGGGTCGGATCAGACGACCATGCTTGATAATTTCCGGCACAACCCGGTTCACCTCATCCACGGGCACCGCAAAACCGATGCCGGCGCTGATGCCGGCCGGACTGTAGATGGCTGTATTAACGCCAATCAGTCTCCCGGCGCTATCCAGCAAAGGGCCGCCAGAATTGCCTGGATTAATGGCGGCATCAGTCTGAATGACGCCCTGAATCGTCTGGCCGGTCACGGCTTTAATTTCCCGGTTCAGAGCGCTGACAATACCGGCGGTAATCGTATGATCCAGCCCGAAAGGATTACCAATCGCCACCACTTTCTGGCCAACCTGAAGATTTTTCGATTCACCAATCAGGATCGGATGCAGGCTGCTCTTTGGCGCAGAAATCTGCAACACGGCCAGATCCTTGTCCGGCGCGGCACCAACCAGAACCGCCTTATAATGCTTACCATCAGAAAGGGTAATATGTACCCGGCTGGCATCCTCGATCACGTGATAATTCGTTACAATCCGGCCGTCATCATCCCAGACAAATCCCGACCCGGTTCCCTTGGGGATTTCATACACATTCAAGCTGAAAAGATTACGCCGAAGTTCAATGCTGGTGATATAGACGACCGAGGGCGAGGCAACCCGGAAAAGATCGATGATATTCTGTTCATCCGAAGCCAAATCGCCGCGGGCGGTGACAGGCCTTGGAGTGGCATCAGGATTATGAATCATAATCTCAGGCCTGGCGAATAACAACCAAAGTCCCACCAGAACAGCCAGTAGAATAATAAAAGAATTATATTTTTTTAAAGAACGATAAGGCATGTTTGTATCAGGAGTCAGGAGTCAGGAGACAGAGATCAAAGATGAAGAAAAAATTTGGCGATCAAAAAATAGGCCAACACACCGACAATATCAATGGAGGTCGTCACAAAAGGACCTGTGGCAACTGCGGCGTCAATGTCAAAACGTTTCAAAACAAGAGGAACCAATGTGCCCACCGTGGCGGCTAAGGTCATAGCAAAAAGGACGGAAAGGCCCACCACCAGGCCGAGATTAACCGGGTCAGGGTAATGATACCGGGCAACAATGCCCAGTATAACTCCATAAAAAGCACCGAGCAGCACCCCCACCCGCATTTCCTTGAAAATCACCTTGACGAGTTCATTCATATTGATACGCCCGGTGGCAATACCCCGAACAACAATGGTGCTTGACTGGGTGCCGATATTCCCGCCCATGCCCATGACAATAGGAATAAAAGCGGCCAGAGCCAGCACTTTCTGCAACTCATGCTCAAAATAGGAAATGATAAAAATCGCCATTACCCCGCCGATCCAGCTGGCAAAAAGCCACGGCGCCCTGGTTATTGCATTGTCCATGGTTGACTTTAGCAGAATCTCCCGATCCTTGCCGGCACCGGCCATCTGGAGGAAATCCTCGGTCGCCTCTTCCCGGATAACATCAATAATATCATCCACTGTAACAATACCGATCACCTTATAGGATGAGTCCACCACAGGCACGGCCAGAATATTATATTGGGAAACGATATGAGCCACCTCTTCCTGGTCGGTATCGGTGGCCACGGCAATGACATTGGGATTAAAAATATTTTTCAAAAGACGATAAGGAGGATGCATCAACAGTCCACGCAGGGAAACCACTCCGGCGAGCTGACCTTCTTCTCCCCGGGTGATATAGAGATAAAAAGCCATCTCCATCTCCTCGCTGCGCTCCTGGACCTTTTTGATCGCATCCCCCACACTTAACTCGCCATCCAGGGCCATAAAATCGGGAGACATGAGACCGCCGGCGGTCTCGGGATGATACTGAAGAAGCTCGTCGACTTCATCTCGCTCCTCCTTGCCCATGAATTGGCGAATTTCATTGGCAACATCCTCCGGCAGAACCTCGAGCAAATCCGCTGCGTCGTCGGAGGCCATCTCCTGGATCACGGCAGCCATGAATTTCGGAGTGAGGGTTTCTACCAGGTCCAGCATAATAGCCTGGTCGACTTCACTCAGAAAATCACCAACCAGACTTGTCTGGGCAATAATATTAAAAATATGAATCCGCTCATCAGGAGAAAGATGACGAAAAACCCACGCAATATCAGCAGGATGGGTCTTATTAATAAGCTTCATCAAACGATCAACGGCATTGCGGCGCTGAAGCCTGCGGATGGTATCAAGAATGACCATGCCCTCGTTGCCGATAAGCTCTCTTTTAATATTACGTTTCATTTTTATTTTCTATATGCCTGAAGGAATCATTTTTTTGTCAACACTTTATATAGTGACAAATCTGACTCTGAGTCAATATTTAAATGATGTGATTTCGGAAAAAACCGGGTTGGCTGCACTGAAGGTCTCATGTATAAGGCTGAAGGGAAAATCCATTAGCCTTTCCGCCTATCAATCCTCCTTCAGCCATTGCTTCACAAGATCGCCGGCCCGCCCAGGCTCACTTTCCGCCAGTTTAGAATTTTTTTCCTGCACAGCCCCTTGAGAAATAACGGTTTTTGAAGAGTCTTCTTGTTTCTCATCAGCCACGTCTTTATTCTCCATATCTTCTTCAGCCTCTTTCAGGGCCCGCCGCGCAGCCAGGCGCTCCCTGCTAAACAACAAAGCAAAAAAAGGCCTGATGACAAAAAGCAAAAAAAGGATGACCACAAGGACAATCGTCGTTGTCATGGCATACCTGTCGGCCAGATCGATCAAAATATCAAGAATGTCGTTCATGGTTCAATTTCTCTGGGGTTGGTTCCAACATCAGCCATTTTAGTGCCTTACAGATCATCTCGTGTAATAAAAAAACAAAAATCTAGAGATATTTTTTTGCCGTAAAAACAGGAAGCTACTGTTAAGGCACTTATCCTAAAAAATCTGATGTTTTCTTCCGCTTTAGTGGGTTAAAAAAATCGGATTCAATATCAGATTGTTGTCATTTTACCGAGTTTAATATAGCATAGCCAGGAAGATCATCATTTTCCGCAATTTTGATGTACATGAAGATCCATTCACGGACAGCTACCCGGGGAGTGCAACCTTCGATGGAGATGAAATAATGACAACATCATCCTTGAATGTTTTTTTCAACAAAACTCTCTGGCAGACCAAGGGGAAAAACCTGTCCTTCTTCAAGCGGCTGTGGTTTCGTCTTCTGAAGGTCTTATTCATGACGGTACGCTCCCCATTTTCCAAAGAGGTCCCGACCCATGCCATGGCCCTGTCCTTTCAGGTTATTTTTTCCCTGATTCCCTTACTGGCCCTGCTCTTTGCGGTGGCCAAGGGATTCGGCATCCAGGAAAAAATCGAGCCACTTCTGCTCAAGCAGGCTTTAGGAGGCGAAATTGCTCAGGATCTAATCCCACAAATTGTTGAATATGTCACCAACACTAATGTTGCCGCCCTTGGCTATACCGGTCTGATCTTTATCATTTATACGTCTATTACCCTAATCAGCTGCATTGAGTCCTCTTTTAACCAAATCTGGCTGATCAAAAAACCGAGGACTATCTTTAGAAAATTCAGCGATTACCTCTCGGTCCTGCTTCTCGGCCCGATTCTTCTCTTTCTTTCCCTGGGCTTATCCACATCGTTAAACAGTAATACAATTACCCAGAAACTTCTTGAAATCGGCCTGCTTGCCGGGGCCATGAAACTTTTTATTTTTTCTCTGCCCTGGCTGACCAGTATTCTGGTTCTGACCTTCCTGTATCTCTTTATCCCCAACACCAGGATTCGGTTTCTTCCAGCTTTTATCGGTGGCGCGATCTCCGGTTCAGCCTGGCATCTGAGCCAGATCGGGCTTATCCATTTTCAGGTGGTAGTGGCAAAATACAATGCCATTTACGGCACCTTTGCCAGCGTGCCGATTTTCATGTTCTGGGTCTATATCAGCTGGATCATTGTCCTGAGCGGTTCTATCATTGCCTTTTCCTGCCAGAATGTCTCCCGCCACCACCCTCTGAATTTTGATAAAAAAATTCAATTCGGCGTAGCGGAAAAAATTGCCTTTCTCGTTTTGCAAAACGCTTGCCGTCACTTTGAGAACAGAGACAGATTGACATCTGAAGTCATTAGCCTGGAACTGGGATTACCGCAAAAGATGGTTCAGGCAACGCTTTCAAACTTGAGTGAAATCGGTTACCTGATCAAAACCGTGGAGAAGGAAAAGTCTTTTTTACCGGCCATGCCGGTGAGCCAAATGAAAATTGCCGATTTTTTCTCCAATATCAAAAAAATCAATGGCCGGGATTTCCCTCTGGGAGAGGATGAGGATGAGCGCAAAATCAACAACCTGATGACAGAATTTGATCAGGCGATGCGAGATCGGTTCGGGGAAAAAACCGTGATGGAGGTTTGATTAACTTACAGGTTCAAAGGTTCAAAGGGACAGAGGGGCAAAGGGGATAAGGGATAAGGGATAAGGGATGTTGTCCCTACTTATATGGAGGAAATCAAGCTATTTCCCTCAAATTCTCCACCCTCTGTCCCTTTGCCCCTTTGCCCCTTTGCCCCTTTGCCCCTTGCCTTTTACCTTTTCCGCAACCGGATCACCTTGGGAGTGATTTCCACCAATTCATCATCGTTGATATAGGCAATACAATCCTCCAGGCTCATGTTAGCGTGGGGAGTCAGGATAACAGCATCGTCTGTTCCAGAGGCGCGCATATTGGTCAATTTCTTTCCCTTGGCCGGATTGATCACCAAATCACTTGGACGGCTGTGTTCGCCGATGATCTGCCCCTGATACACCTTGACGCCAGGCCCCAGGAACAATTTTCCCCGGTTCTGCAGATTAAACAGGGCATAGGCCACTGTTGTGCTGGATTCCTTTACCACCAGCACCCCGTTGACCCGATTAACGATGTCACCGGCGTAGGGACCGTATTCGGCAAACACGTAGTTCATTATGCCCATGCCTTTTGTATCCGTCATAAAATCTGCACGAAAGCCCAGCAACCCCCTGGTGGGAATAGTAAAAACCAACCGGGCCATGCCGTTTTCACTTCGCATTTCCTCCATCCTGCCTTTGAGACGGCCAAGCTTTTCAATTACCGTGCCTTGGTACTTTTCATCCACATCAATGGTCAACTCTTCGTAAGGCTCAAGCTGTTGGCCATTTTCTTCCTTCATGATGACCTGGGGCCGGGTGACCTGGAACTCATATCCTTCCCGCCGCATTTTCTCGATAAGAATGGAAAGATGCAGTTCTCCCCGGCCCGACACCCTGTAGCCGATACTGTCCGTGAGCGGCTCAACCACCAGGGCGACATCGGCCAGGGTCTCCTTGCGCAGACGTTCTTCAAGATGACGGGAGGTGACATATTTTCCATCCTGCCCGGCAAAGGGTGAATCGTTGGGGATAAAATTCATGGACAGGGTGGGCGGATCTATCTCAATCAAAGGCAGGGGCCGGGGATCATTAGGATCGGTGAAGGTAACGCCCACAGTAACATCATCCATGCCGGCCACTGCGACGATCTCCCCAACTTTAGCCTCCTTAACGGGAACCTGGCCGTTCGCCTCGAAACGAAAGATCTTGGAGATACGGATGGGAGACACGGAACCGTCACGCCGGGCCACGGCAATGTCCCGGTTCACCTGCAAATGGCCGTTCACAACCTTGCCAATGCCCAACCGGCCAAGGTAGGGAGAGTAATCAATGGTATTGATCTGCATCTGCAGGGGGGCATCAATATCGCCGGCGGGCGGTGGAATATGCTTGACGATCATCTCGGAAACAGGTTCCATGTCAGAGCCGGAATCATCGGGATCATACAAGGCATATCCCTCCTTGGACGAGGCATAAATCACGGGAAAGTCCAAAAGTTCATCCGGAGCGTTGAGCTTGACAAAAAGATCAAAAACCTGGTCAACAGCCCAGTCACAGCGGGCGGCTGGCTTGTCTATCTTGTTGATTACCACAATAATGGGTAGAGAAATGGCCAAGGCCTTTTTCAAGACAAAATAAGTCTGGGGCATGGGACCTTCCTGGGCATCAACAAGCAGCAGGCAGCCGTCCGCCATGCGCAGAACCCGTTCCACCTGGCCGCCGAAATCCGCATGCCCAGGGGTATCGATGATATTGATCCAGTGATCTTTGTGAAGAAAAGAACCATTTTTCGAGGCAATGGTGATTCCCCGTTCACGCTCGAGATCCATCGAGTCCATCAGGCGTTCGGCAACATCCTGGTTTTCCCGGAACATGCCGCTCTGCCTGAACAGCTGATCCACAAGAGTTGTTTTCCCATGATCAACATGGGCGATAATTGCCACGTTCCTGATTTTATCCTGTTGCATAATAAATCACTTTTGTTGATTTTACAGGCGAGATATCGCCAAAAAATTTGACAGGATAGCCAAACAGACAAGGTAAAGCAAGAAAAAAGAAAATGACCAGAACAAGGTATTCCCTTTTCCCTTGACTTCCGTACATGACGGATTGATATAATAATTGTATAGTAACTGTTCAGGTTCAAGGTTCAAGGCCGAAATTATCCCATTGTGTCTTGATGCTTATTTCCTTCAACCTTCAGCCTTGAACCTTTAACCTGAACACCTAAGAAGAGTGACATCATGTCCAATCCACAAGATTCCGATTGGCTTATCGACCCGGACTATTGCGGCTCAATTTTAAGGGAGTCCTGCAGCCCGAATTTAAAAAAAAGAGTAGCAGAGTGTCTCAGCCAGTTCCGCGCCCTGGACAACCCGAACAATCCATCAATTCCTTATATTTCCGCCTGGCGGGAAGACGATGAGGTTATATGGTATGAATTTGTCGGTTCCCGTTTACCAAAGCTCCTTGGCTGTCCGGCAGATAAAACGGCCCGTGTTTTTGCCGACAGTATCATCAAACGCAGCGTCTATGTCTGCCGGGACAAAGAAAAAAAAATCAAACAAAAATCGATTCAACAGAGGAATCTGGTATGTAAACGTAAAACATTGCGCCGAGAATCGAAACATAACGGCTCCGTAGAGGCCATCTATAAAATCTCTCTTCATACCGGGGAAATTGTCTGGCTCAAGGATCAGGCAAACATTGAAAGTTTTGCTGATGACAACATCTGTCTCTCCCTGGGCGGCCTGACCTGTGTCACAAAAGAGATGAAGGAGGCGGAACAAACCGCAGAGGCAGGCTACAAGCTTAGAAAGGAACGCGAACATCTTGAACAGCTTCTGGAAAAGCAGGAAAAAGAGATCTGGAAAAACCAGCTTGAAATCGTTTACCGTTTAGCCAAGGCCACCGAGTTACGGGATAACCAGGCGAGCATTCACTTAACCAAGATGAGTCATTACTGCAATATTCTCGGCAAGGCCACCGGCCTGAATGACTTGCAAAGAACCCTTCTCTTCCACGCCGCTCCCATGCATGATGTCGGAAAAATCGGCATTTCCGAAAACATTCT
>JAYEPA010000067.1:0-4448 GCA_034723545.1 Thermodesulfobacteriota bacterium
CCTTCCATTGAAAATCGATAATTTGTTTACATTTATCGCAGATCAGGTGGTGGTGTTGTGTCATCTGCGCCTCGAATCGTGCCTGATTCTCCAGGGTCTGTACTCTTTTAATTAATTTTTTTTCCTCCAAGGTAGACAGAGTCCGATAAATCGTATCCAGAGAAATGGTGGGTAATCTTTTCTTTAATCTTTTGTACAGAGTCTCTGCGGATGGGTGATCCGTAGAGATGGCCAACTCACGGAAGATTTCAAGCCGCTGATGGGTCAATTTAAGACCGGCCGCTCTGCAGGCCTGCTCAAAACTCCTCATTTTTTTTTGCAAATTTTCAGTTTCTTTCATATGGACATGAGACAATTCTTTTTGTCGTCTTATTCTTATCTGCAATTAATACTTATTTACTGGCAAGCTGTCAAGTTTTTCGTCGATTTTTCTGATAGTCACGAGCCCGAGTTCATATTACTAAAGATAGAGAAATATCAGCAAACCCATAATGACCAGGAGCGGTCCGTTGGTAATATAAACAAAATAAATGATCGGGTAACGTTTGCCAAGTATGACCTTTAATTTTGGTTTGTTGACAAGTTGCGGAATCCAGAAGGATACAGAGACGACCAGACCAATGAAGATGAGTAAAAGTCCTAAATATTTTAATATCATGGTTTTGTTACCTTATTTTTGATGATGATGGTTTTCATACGAAAAATAAAATTCGAGAACTGACGTGACGTGAAATCAATGAAGAATTCATGCACCCTTTACCCCTTTTTTACATTCTCAGCGGAGGAGCTGCATCTGCTTGATCATTTTCAATTTTATCTTTGCCATTTTCAGTATGATTCTCATCTTCGGTCCAGGGTTTGATCAACAGATCATAGGGCAGCAGCAGTGCATCGCCAATCATTTCCAACGCAGATTTCCCCACGGCCATAGCTCCCAGGACATTGATTTCCGGATCCTTGATATTGCCGGTTATTCCCACAGGAATGGTGATGATCGTTCTTTTACGTCCTCCCAGAATTCGTCCCACCAACGGCACAAAATTCATCACGGAATCAATCGTTTTTAAAGGAACGACGTAAAGTGTCAGGTCCGCTTCCAGGGAAGAAAGATTCACTTCACCCTCTGCCAGCAGGTTCAGGCCGCGGCCGTTGATTTTGGCCCGATCAAGAACAAAGTTGTTCTCCTCAATATGCGCTGATAGATCAACTTCCGAGTAAGGGAAACCTCCTTCCCCATAGCTGTTCAGGATGTCACCGAAGTTGATGACACGGAAAAGATTGGCCAGGAAAATCATCTGTCTCAGGTTTCCCTCGTCAGAGTGAAGACGGATAAAGCCGTCTGTCCATTGTTTTTCATCGCCGCTGATATCGGCCTCAAACTCAAATTGTCCCTCGATCAGATTGTTTGTGCAGTTCAAACAGGGGAGAATTTCTTGAAAAAAGAGCGGATCGGCCACCAGGGAAACAAGAGATATCCGGCGTCGACCCTGGCCCTGGTCCCATTCCAGCAGGCCTTCCACCTTCAGGCCGCATAGTTTGGCCGATTCAATGTCAAGGCTCATTTTGCCTGTATCATGCAGGGTCAGGGTGGCATCAAGAGGCGTAAAAGGGTAAACCGGATTCGAATTACCAGCGGTTTCTTTTTCTGTGTTCAGGGAAAAGCGATCAAAATGGAGTTGTACTTTTCCGGTGAGAGACATGGATGTTTTTCCCTCCATCCCGGTGAGCTCCTTGGCTGTTGAGAAGAAACGGGTGCCGGTACGTCGGGAAAAATTCGGAGATGTCAGATTCAGATTCAGATTACAGCCATTGGGGGCCGTCAGTATGGTTCCCGTGCTTTTAATATTTTCACCGAGAAAGCTCATGTCAAGTAGATTGAGGTGAATCTCATTGCCGGTTCCATGCAGAAAAAGATTTTTGACCATGAGGGGTTGAGTCCCATCACGCAGACGTGCGTATACATCGTTGATCCTGATGGTGCCCTTGAGAAGAAAGGTGTCGGAATGATTCACCTCAACCTCATAGGCGCCGCTGATTACGCCGGATTCAAGCATGAAATTTTTGAAAAGTATGTTGATCGAGTCCGCCTCGATTTCACCAAATCCGGCAAGAGTAAACAGTCCTTTAGCGGGATCATTTATCATTTTAAATCCCCCCTGTTGCTCTTTCGAAGTGACATAACAACTGAGATTTCGGCTATCGGCTTCGTCAAAACGAAGATGGAGATCCGCCCTGATAGTTTTGTTGTCCGGTTCACCGCCAATCAGAGCTCCGTCAAGAGTAATTGTCTCTTCCTGCCAGGCAACGGTTAAATCATCAACGCGGCAGGGGACACGGGGGAAAAAGGTGGGAGAAAGCCATTCTTTTTCTGCCAGCCAGTCAAGATGAGCTTGACCGGCCACGCCGTTAAAGGTGAATTGACCGTACCAGTCCATCCAGAAGGTGTGCGAGAGAGAGGCTGTCAGTTCAAGAGGGGCATGAAGAAACTGTGAGAAACATTTGCTGATGGCGATATGATGCTCGTCAACACGAACCAAGCTTTCGTGAATTGTAACAGTTTCAGGCAGCAGGGGGCTGCTGAAAACAGTATCTTTGATCAGGGCGTCAAATCGATATTGCCAGTTTTCCGGTTGCAGAAATGGGCCATGCAGTTTTCCGGATGTGAGTTTCAGAAAAGCTGTTTTGTTTTCAGCCGCATCGATTGCTGTCACACCTTGGGTTATTTCGGCTTCAATCACCGGATAGCTGGTCAACATAGAAAAAAATGAAGACGGCTCAAGAGTGGCGTCAAGGTGATTGATGTCCAGTTGGGGCTCATCCTGCCAGCTCGCCGAGCCGTTTGTCTGTTTGATATGCTGTGGTCCAACCTTGGCGGAACAGTCGGTCCATACGGCTTTATAATCCGTAATATCAAGTCGACCTGTCAATGGTTCAATGATCCAGGGAAGACGCTCATATTCCACCCTGGCCCTGCTCATATCCGTAACAGCAACTTTAACGCTGAAGTCATCCAGCCGATCGCCGATTATGAGATGAGCGTCGGCCCTGCCCGTACCCTTAAATTTTTTTATTTCAGAGCGAAACAGCGGTTTGTCAATCAGATGATGGAGGGCGTCCGGCAGTTCTGTGATATCCGCGTCAATATCAAGATCCAGGATGAACTCATGAAGATCGTTTGAAATTCCCACCAGCACGGAACCATTGCTGCCCCGGCTGTTGCCCAGCCAGGCCGTAAGCCCGGAACCCGTAAGTTTTCCTTCTTTGATTTCGATGGGACCCGCTGCCTTTGTCAGCAGCAGGTCAGGCGCGGGAATGTAAATTGTTGATGTGGCGATATCAACCTCAATGAGCATCTGGTCGAGAAAATTGAAACCCGACACAGGCCCGTTAAAAGCATATCTGGCCTGGTTGACCTGGGCCTCACGAACAATATTGCAAACTAATTGAGCAATATCATTATCGCCAAACAGGGTGAGAATTTTTTCCCTGACACGGGTCAGGTCAAGTTCAAAGGCTGTGAGATCCAGATGCCAGAGAGGCGGGGATAAATCTTTAGGAAAAGAGCGGCCGATGACACCGCTTAACGACAGCTCCGGCTCATTGAAATGAACATTGTTCATGGCCAGGGTCAGGTCTTCAGCAGTCTTTTTTAATCTCAGGGTGCCGCCGGCCAGATCGATGACTGCCGGTTTTTTCAGACGTTGCAGGGAGACATCCGGCAGCTGTCCATTTAAGGTGATTTCAAAATTTTCACTTCCCGTTCCCTTGGCCTGAACAGTAAAGTCTGTTTCCGACTCAAGGGGCTGAAGAATGTCTTTTTTGCCGACGACAAGAAGTTGATTCAGCCGAAATTTTTTTGTGTTAACGGTAAGGCGGTAACTTTGATTCTGGAGGGTGAGTTCTCCCTGTAGACTGCATTTGTCAACAAAAGGAGTTTGAAATTTTAAGTCCAATTGAACCCTGTCGGGATGGATTGCAATTTTTCCATTGAATCCGGAAAAGCTCAGCGCCTTTGAACTGATTTGTGGAAAGGGTGATGATTCCGAGTCGATTGTTCCGTCCTGGATGACAAAGTGAGCAGATGGCAGAGAAGAGACTATTTTTTTTCCTTCTTCATTGCTCAGTAAGAGTTTATTGCAGTTCTCTTTAATTGTAATATGGGGTTTTTGAACCAGAATACGGCCGAAATCAGCTTTGTGAAGGAAAAGAGATTGCCAGTGGGGATAAAATCGTATTTTAGAGATAGAGGCCGTAAAGTTTTCATGGCTGATCCGTGTTTTCCTTAATGTCAGGTGGGGCAGGGGAGCCCAGCGCCAACGTATTGAATCGACCTCAACTTCGCAGTTAAAGGTTGTACTGATTTTTTTGGTAATCTCGGTCTGGATCTGACGAATTTTGAGAATGTCGGGCAGATAGAGGGTCATCACTAACAGCACCGGCAAAACAAA
>JAYEPA010000068.1:0-16360 GCA_034723545.1 Thermodesulfobacteriota bacterium
CGTAATAAAATATTCCTTATTTTTTTGAAACATAGTCGTTGTTTTGCCGTCAATTTCTATGCTGTTGTTCTTGCTGAAATCTCCTACAACATTAACAGGAGAAGCCTGCTGAAACTTGTAAGGATGTAAAGTGGATTTCCATCCTTCATAAATGTCTTTGTGGCATTGCCTGCATTCGCCCGCTCCGACATACACAGCCTCTTCATTGACAGGTTGCGCCAGGCTGACATTAACGGTTTGTAAAAATGGGGAGCCGATAAGTAGTGCCATCAGCATGATTTTTTTGGTCATGTTCCAGAATCTCCTTTGATTTATGTTGTTACAATTTTTCGAGAAAAGGGCACTACCATTTCCCTTTGCGGCAATACACTCCACCACCTGCAAAAAACAATGGAAGAAAGATATAAAACCACCACCTGCTTTCTGTTGCTTCTGCAACCAGGGGATGGCCGCGATATGTCGGCACGGAATCGGCAACGACCTGTAACTCAGCCAGGGTATAAATAATCGGCAGAATTTCATTTTCACTGTTCGAATAACTTTGATCACGTTGGCCCCCATACTCATATTGTATGAGTCCATAGTTGTCACTTGCCGTCGCATTAAATAAACCTGTTGGTTTGGTTTGGCCGTGTTTTACGTTCAATTTTGGTACGCTGCGACGTAATTTGCCCAGTACGTCTCGTTCCAGGTCAAGTAAACGGCTGTCTTGGGAAGCCAGATAAATTGTGATTGTCAGTGGCTCGCTTAATGTGTGCAAGGCGCGGCTATCTGCCGGATTGAATGAGTGTCGTTGGTTTTCGGTCACGTCCATGTATGTTGGCGCAAGGAGCGCGCTCGATACAGCAAGACACAATAAAATTATACAGACAAATGATTTGGCCAGTTTCAAGAACAGGCGTTGGCCGGGATGCAGCCAGATTACGGTCAATAGGAAAAACAACAGCGCAAGGGACAGGAAAGAGGCGATATGAGCCGATGACAACAGACCGCTTTCAAATTGCCGGAGCATACCGGTCAGAGATAAGCTGCCAAGTGTACCCAGTAAGCCGCTTTGACCGCTGGCGGCAAAATCAAGAACCCATGATCCCAGAGTAGCCGCCAGGCAGAACATGGCGGCTGTGGGCAGGGAGTCACTGATTGTGGCGGCGAACATGGCAATGGAAATAACCGTTAATGAGTAGAGGCCATGCCCTGCGAGCAAAAGAGCTATTTCGGGAGGATAAATATGACCGCCCAAGTGATGCCATAGTATCAGGGCTGAGGCTGCCGGCAGCAGGCTGACCAGCCAGACAAGTCCCATGGCCGTCATTTTTAAACCACACAACGTCAGGGGTGACAGCGGCAGTTGCAGCAGGAGCTTGAGCGCTCCGCTTTGTTTATCGAGACCGATCAAGCGGATGGCGACAAAGGGCAAAAGTAATGTTTGGCTCAGGTAATAGGCGCCGAATGTGGGCACGAATATCCCTTCCAGAGGATTCATGCCCGAGGCCAGTTCAGGAAAAGATAATGCTGTCCGGCTGGCCTGACTGAAGAGATCCACAGCCTGGAAAAAACTGTAACCCACCAGCAGCGAGACAATGATGAGCATGATCCATAAGGCAGGAGATACCAGTAGGCCGCGTATTTCCTGAATCAGGACAAGGCGTGCCCCATGACGTTTGGGTGGATCCTCAAGTAATGGCAAGAAACACCTCTTCAAGCGTTGCATCAGTGGTGAGGCCGGACTGCCTGCGCAGCTCGTCAAGGGTGCCGATTCCCAGTACCCGGCCCTGATCGAGCAGCAGGAATCGGTCACATATTTTTTCTGCTTCGGTTAACTGATGAATGGAAAGAATCATGGTTCGTCCTGCCCTGCATTCACGCAGCAGGTCCATAACCGCCAGGGACTGGCGAAGGTCGAATCCGTCAAAGGGCTCATCGAGCATCAGCAAAGGCTGCCTGCTGAGCAGAGCCAGAGCGAGAAGCACTCTCCGTCTATATCCTTTTGAAAGGGCCTTCAGCGGTTTGTGCAGCATGGGAGCAAGTTCCAGCTTATTGACAACCTGCTCAAGATCCATCGTGCCCACGCCATGAATGTGCTGGAAGAATGACAGTGTGGTCGTAACCTGTTGCTCGGCGAACGGCAGGATGTTATCGGGTTGATACCAGAGAACCTGTTTCCGTTTTTTAAGTGAAAGCTGTCTTGACTGTCGGCTGATCGTGCCTGATTCCACGGGTAACAGGCCGGTAATACACTCAAGCAGAGTTGATTTGCCTGAACCATTGGGGCCGATAAGGCCCAGGATTTCACCGGGGATGACTTCAAAAGAAACATCGGATAAAGCCTGGTATTTGCCGAATTTTTTATTAATGCCGCTGACGCTTAATTCGGGCGTTTGTTGTATTGGAATATTTCTAGCCATGTTTTTTGGTATTGATCTCGAAAGACAAAGGAGGAAACAATCAGAACAGAGGCGATTATGGCAAAGGCTACGCGAAAGTCCTGGCCGTTGGAGAGACCGATAAGAAGGCCTGCTATTTCTCCTGATTATTTGGATCCAAAGTAGGCCAGAGAATCCGCCATGGCCGTTTCAAAGTCCTCTATCACATGACCAAAACGACCTTTCAGGTCATCGCTTAAATGTTGGACATATTCCCTGGCTGCTTCCTCACCATATTTTTCTTTAAACATCTGAAAGTTATCCGGGATTTTCGTTATGTCATGCCGGGCGTTTTTGTTCTCCGGATCATCGATCCATTCATGGACTTCCCGGTATTCCTTGCCTGTTCTTTCGAGACTGATGGTGACGTGTTTCGCTACTGGTGGCATTGGTTTCTCCTTATTTTACGTGAATGAGGCATAAAGCGCCTCAAGTACATCCATACCCCTTTCCAGGGCACTGGAATCCGTTGTTGCTGTTTTTTTTATTCCGGACAGGATTGTCTCAACCCCATCAGCTTCCACGCTTCGATGCTTGTCTTCATGTAAGTCAATGTCATGAATAATACGGGAGATGCGTTGCAGTATTTTGTCTTTAAGTGCAAAAGAGACGATCAGGGTCTCAAATGTGCACAGGTCTTCGAAGTGGGTAAAATCCGCGTTTCTGATATCAAAAGTGACGCAACCTGGATCAACTTTTTCCAACTCCGTGTCATCGATAAATGCAAATTCTGCCTGGTTGTCGATAAATTTACGGATCAGCCAGGCAGAAGCCATCCTGTCGACAAAGGGTTTTTTACGGGTAATCCAGGTTTTGCCCTGATAATCTTCCCGCTTCCGCGCTATGATTTTTATGTTGTCCGTCTTCGGTTGATTTTTTTTGCTCGCTGTTGCAAGCTTGTCAGCCTCATTTTTTAGAATTTTCATTCTTGTTTTTAGCTCATCGCCAATCTTCGCTTCAAAAAAGTCAATTTTTCCAATCGCATACAATTCTTTTTGTAATTTGTTTAATTGAGCAGTCAGGGTTTTTTTTCGGCCTATTTTGACGTTTTGCCTGAGTAGGTCTATCTTCCACTCTAAATCAATAAAGCTGTCAGTTAGTTTGTGATATCGGTCAGCACACTGCCTGTTAAACAGATCAATAATTTCATCTGGTTTTAATGGTTCTATAGTCTCCGTTCTGACGAGAGCGCCATCCCCACCAAGAGAGGAAAGTTCCGAAATAAGCCACTGAAGTATTTCGTGGTGCTCGTCACTGTATGGCAGGATGTAAACTGCGCCTTTTAGTTTAACAGCCCCGATTTTTGTGAGTTTTCGCCATATTTTCGTTCTGCTGCCCACTGGTTTGGCCGGAACTGTATAGAAAAAAAGAAGCCAGTCTGGTTTCTTCGGGCTGTTTTTTTTTATCATTACTGGGAAAGTTCTCCATGGGTTTGTTGTAACATATGTTGCAAATATTAGTAACACCTGGTTGTCGTGTCAATCGAAAAAGATGAGCATGAAAAACCAATATACAAACGTGGAGCCGAATAATCGCCTGCAGATCTACGCTACGGAGTTGATTTCTGATGGGAAGAAAGAAGGGTGGAAATATTGGAAGAGAGTCGTGTTGATAAGCAAGGGGAAAAAGGATATTGTTTGTTTAATTCCATTTAACAATATGTTGTTACAACAAAAAAGGCGATCGAGAATTTATCTCAACCGCCTTTTTTGTTCGATCGCTGGTGGGGTAGTGCCCACTCACATCATTATTTTTTGTTCATTTTTGCCTTCAGGAGATCTCCCAGGGTGCCCATGGAACCAGATGGCGTTTTTTTCTTTTTATTGACAAAGCGCTGATAGTCCGCCTTGTTGTCGTCTCTTTTCTGTCCACCTTTTTTCTTTGTGAACTGCTCTTTTCTTTTGGCTTTTTCCTTATCAATATGCGGCACTGACAGGGAGATACGTTTCTCCTCCGGGTCAATTGAATCGATGCGTACTTCCAGTTCCTCGCCCTGCTGGACAACCTCACGGGGGTGATTGATCCGCCGACCGCCTCCCAGATTCGAGATATGAACCAGGCCGTCAATGCCGGGCGCCAGGGTGACAAAGGCGCCGAAATCAGCGAGCCGGGCCACGGTTCCCATATAATTTATGCCTTCCTCAAATTTTTCGCTGACAGTCTGCCACGGGTCGGCCAGGGTTTGTTTCAGGCTGAAGGAAAAACGGTCGTTGTCCCAGTCAAGTTTCATGGCCGCCACCTCGACCTGCTGACCGGTCTCCAGGGTGGCATGGATATCCTCAACCCGTCCCCAACTGATTTCCGAGATTGGAATGAGCCCTTCAATTCCACCGATATCGACAAAGGCGCCGAATGGTTGGATGGATGTAATCGTTCCTGTGACCGTCATGCCCTCCTGCAGGGTGGTTTTTAACTCTTCTTTCTTTTCCTGCCGTTCTTCCTCAAGGATGAGCCGATGGGAGACAATGATGTTTCTGCCGTTTTCCTTGTATTCAATAATTTTAAAGGCAAGCTGCAGGTCGACAAATTGTGACGTATCTTCGACTCTGCGCAGGCTCATTTGCGAAAAAGGACAAAAAGCGCGGACCGCGCCGATTTTAACATCAAAGCCGCCTTTAATCTCCTTGGTCACCGTGCCTTCAAGCGGAATTTGACTGCGAAAGGCTTCTGCAAGATGGGCCTGGGCTGCGGCTCCCGACATTTTAGTGGTGAAAATTTTTTCATTTCGTTCAACAGTAAGGAAATAGGCTTCAACAGTATCGCCCTCCTTTACGGTGGGATTGCCGTCTTCGCCAAGAAGCTCACTGGCGGCCAGAACCCCCTCACTCTTACCGCCAAGATCAAGAAAAATAAAATCTTTGGAGATTCTGACAACAACAGCGCTTACCTTTTCTCCGGGTTCATGAAAATCTAGTTCCACCGGGGTCTCGTTCATCATCTCAGCAAAGCTCACCTCATTGGAGGATTCCTGGGAATCGCTGACGTTGTCATTTTTTTCTTGTTGATCGGAAGTCATACTGTACCTTTCTTGGGTTATTGGTTTAGGGTATTTTGAATAATTCGAATTATTCAAGATACCCTTTATTTTATTGGAATTCTGGATTGCGTAATTTTTGGTGCGAAGCCTACTTTCTCAATTCAAAAGGTTCGCCAATCTCAACCCGTTCCACCTCGCGACTGTGGCTGTCCAGGATGGCAAAGGTGGGCTGACCTTCCTTGCCCAGCAGTTCTCCTGGGTTAATCAGCAGGCAGTCGCCGATTTTTTCAACCTTGTAGCAGTGGTTGTGACCGCAGCAGACCACATCAAACTGGCCCATTTTCGCAATTCCTCTGGCAAGATTGGGATAATGCTGAAAGGCGATCTTGAGGCCTCCCGCCTCGGTTGCGCCGAGAATACCATGGTGGGTGATGGAGGGGAACCGAGTTCCACACCAGCTGGAAATAAGATGCTGGTCTCCTGGGTTGTTGCCGTAAATCAGATGAACCGCTCCGCCGAATGCAGCCAGCTCGTTAAGCATAAAGGGTGAGATCAGGTCGCCGCAATGGATCAGCAGATGAACGGAATAGGCATTGCAATAGGTGACCGCAGCCCGCAGGTTCGGGATATGGTCATGGCTGTCGGACAGGATGGCAATTCTCATTGGTTATCCTCCATTATTTGCTTCAGGGACTCCAGACATTTTTTATTTCCTGCATCATCCTTGAGGGAGATGCGGAAATAACGATCATCAAGGCCGGTAAAAGATTCGCAGTTGCGGATCATGATTCGTTTTTGCAGCATTTTTTCTGCAAGTTCCCGGGCCCGCATACTGCCGCTGAGATAGCAGAGAATAAAATTGGCCGCACCCTCCATAACTTTAACATGGGGCAGTTGCGCCAGCGCCCGGCAGACTTCGGGCCGTTGCTCCGCGATAAAGGATCTGACTTCATGGACATACGGATCTGCATTCTGGAGAAGGAATTCACCGCTGATCTGCGCCATACTGTTCACGCCCCAAGGTTTGTTACGGTCGGAAAAACAAGCCAGGTTTTTTTTCCGGGCAACGAGAAATCCCAACCGTAGGCCCGGAATACCATAAATTTTGGAAGAAGAACAGAGGAGAAACAGATTTTCCGGCAGATCCAGGTCAAGAAGCGACGGTTCACTGGTAAAAGGCAGGTAGGATTCATCAACGACAAAAAATGATTTGGGGTGCTGCTTTAAAAAATCATGGAGCCGGGCCGTGGGAATCAAGACTGATGTGGGGTTGTTGGGATTGCAGATAAAAACAAGCTCACCGCCGGTAAGTCTTGTCGAAAGCCTTTCAAAATCAAGCTGAAATCCTTCTTCTCTGGTGAGGAAAAAATCTTCGTTTTCCACCCCGGCCCAGGAACAGGCGACCTGGTAATCGGAATAGGTAGGGTTCACCAGCAGAGCTTTTTTGGTATGAAAGGCCGCAGGAAGAGCAAAGATAAATTCGGTGGTGCCGTTTCCAGCCAGAACCTGATCAGGCTGCAGTCCATATTTTTCGGCAAAGACCCGGCAAAGGGTGCCGCTATCCGCCTCCGGTAGAAAGGAAATCTGCGCCAGGTTGGAAATCAGCATCTCTTTCAGGCCCGGCGCCATACCGAAAGGAGTAAGGTTGCTGCTTAGGTCCAGCAGATCCGAGGTGTTGCAGCCCAGTGTTCTGGCCACGCTGACGATATTGCCGCCGTGTATTGGTTTCATAAGTGCAGACCTCGTTAAATCATCATAAAATTGATGCCGTTTTTTGGACATTTTTGCTGCAAATGTGCATGGAGTTACGTTTAAGATACAAAAGGTTCAAGGTTCAAGGTTCAAGGTTCAAGGTTCAAGGTTCATGGTTTAAGGTTCAGCGTTAAGATTGGACCCGTTATCTCAATGGTACCGGCAACCCTGAACCTTGAACCATCTAACCTTTATTTCAAAACCATCGGCAACCCGGCCGCCACAAAATAAACTGTTTCACACGCCTTTGCCACCTGCTGGTTCGTCCAGCCGGCCAGGTCGCGGAAACGTCGGCCCAGCGATGATTCAGGAACAATGCCCAGGCCTACCTCGTTTGCCACCAGAACCAGGGGGATGGAACAGGCTCGTACGGCCGAGGTCAGTTTGTCCACCTCTTTCTCAATGGCCTCATCATCACGACCCGTGAGGATGAGATTGGTCAGCCACATGGTCAGACAGTCAATAAGGATGACATCCGAATTTTCCGGCGATTTTCCTGGAGAGTTGAGTAAAGCATCCGCCAGCAGCAACGGTTCTTCAATAACAGACCAGCCATCTCCCCGGCTTGCCTTGTGCATTGCAATCCGCTTGGCCATCTCCGCGTCATTTTTTACATCCAGAGTGGCAATAAAACATTTGCGTTGAAAGCGGGATGCCGCCCATTGTTCGGCAAAACGGCTTTTGCCGCTGCGGCAGCCGCCGAGAACAAAAATCTTTTCCGTCTTGTTCGTTTTATTCATCGCTGCTGGACCGCCAGAGCAAGACATTTTTCATCCTGACAGAACATCACTTTTTTCTGGACCAGATCATCTAAAAAATTGCCAAGGGCCGCCTCGCTGATGGTTGGAAACTGTCCGCTCAGATTTTCAATTTTACAGATTTCTTCACAGGCCAGGTAGATTTTCCGGGAAAGACCGCGTAGCCGGTGATGAAGGACGCGTTGGCCGGGAAGCTCCTGGCGGATGACAATAAAATCACCTCCGTCCCTGTAGCTGAGGAGAGGATTTTCAAAAAGGCTTTTACCATGACGATGAAATTCCCGCCACTTCTTCACTTTGCGTGCCACCGGCGCCCATCTGCGGCGCTGGACAGAGCGGTCGCCGCGATACTCTTTGATGAGCAGGACCAGATCCTTTAAAATTTTTTCAGGAAAGAGTTTTTTGTTCTGCGGATGATGGAGTTTGGCCAGGATGCCGAAATGTCGCGGCTGCAAGTCCACCGGACTGCCATGGCCGAGGAAAAATGATGCCGTGGTCAGCGGCCTGAACGGCAGGGCAAAGTCGAGATTTCCCAGGGTTTCCTCAACCTCCTCCGGGCTGCTTTCCGGAAATTCGATGATGAGGTTGCCATCAAGTTCAATTCGGTTGGCCACAGCACTTTTCATGACAGCCAGATTGTCAATCACGGTTGTTCCCTTGGCCATTTTTTTCAGCAGACTGTCACTTAACGCTTCAATGCCGGCCTGAACCGAGGTGAGTCCCCCCTGGCGAGCCACGGACATGAATGTGTCACGCTGATTGGCGCGGATCTCGCCGAAAAAACGGATATCACGATCCAGACCGGCCATACGGGAAAAGAAGTCGTCTGCTTCCTTGACCGGCAGAACATTGTCGGTAAAGGAAAGATCAAGACAGCCGTATTTTTCCGAAAGAGAAATCACCTCGATAACCATTCGTTCAGGGGATTTTGACCGGTAGCCGTGCCACTGCAGGTTCAGATTACAAAAGTTGCATTTTCCCCACCAGCAGCCCCTGGAAAACTCCACGGGCAGCACCGGGATAAAAGGATTTTTAGCAAACAATTTTTCTTTTTCCCTGAAATAATCATCATAGTCCGGTATGGGCAGATGGCTCAGGCTCGTAACTTGATGATTTGTTTGTTGATTTACAGAAACAGGTTGAAAGCTTGAAAAAATATTCGCTCCGGTTTCAGTCGATTGACCGGCAAGATATCGGCAAAGATCAAGCAGGGGTTGTTCACCCTCGCCGCTGATCATGAAATCAACTGAAAAGTGGCGGAAAAGCGGTTCGGCAAAATCAGGAAAACATGATGAACCGCCGAAGAGCACGGGGAGGTCGGGATGTTTCTGTTTGACGAATTGGGCTGCTGTGAGCGAGGCCAGCAGCTGATTCAGGCAGACGGAAAAGCCAGCCAGCTGGTATTGGCTCCAGTCGATACTTTCGACCCAGCGCTCAAGTTGATCCTTCAGGAATTGCCGGACCTGGTTGAAGTCCAAGCGGATTTTAGGCCTTGACTTGCGCTGGGCCTGGTCAACGATCCGGCAACATTCGTCACGCTGCTCCGGAAAGAGAATGGAACTGTACAGGGCCTCGCAGACCCAGACGTTTTGAGAAATCCAGTGATACGTCTCCGTGCCGATCAGTTTGGCGGTTTCAAGATAAGGATGGAAGGTGTTAACCCGGAGCGAGTCGTCATGTTTTTCAAGATAAGCCTTGAGGCTTCCCAGTTGCACCGAAGGCCGGTTAAACAGCGGCCACGGCATGGAAACAAGGGCGACTTGAAAATAATTTTTCATGTTATTGTTTGATTATCTCGGTTCCAGGGGGCGGGGTAAAGAAGAAAAACTCGGCTGGTTTGTGCTCGTTGACCTTAAGATTGACAAAGAGCAGGTCAGTAACCGAGTCAAAATGGTCCACAATGACCAGCCGCTTAATCAAAAAAGATTCCCTGTCCACACTGACTGTCAGCGAACCGACTTGGGGATGGTTTTTTTTGGGAATAAGCTTGATTTGATGAAAATGCGGGTCAAGATCGGTTTTTTCTGGAGGAAGAATCTCGAAATCCCGCAGGATATCACCGCTGCCGGAAAAAAAGGCATAGGTAATATCCGACTTGAGATAATCCTTGGCCGGCATGACGATCATCTGTTTGTTCTCGGCAAAATACATAGAGATGGTGGTGCCGTCGCTGACCAGGACCTGTTCCTCCGGCAGCCGGTAGTCCCAGCGCATCAGGCCCGGTTTTTGGATCACCAGGCTTCCCGAGCCTTTCCGCTGCCGGCGGCTCATGGGAATTGATGAGGTCTGTTTGAAATCCGCAACAATACTCGTCGTCTGGTTATAGGTTTTTTGCAGTTTTTTTGCAATTTCCAGGGGAGACAGTTCTCCTCCATGGGCAATTCCACCTGAAAACAGGAGCGTATTCAGAATAAAAAGATAAAATAATTTTTTAATCATTACTCGTCTGTTGGCTGAGTTTGAGTTCGATTTTGCGGCCGAAGATACGTTCTGCAGTTTCCATGGCAGCCTGGGTTACATCAGAGACATAATACTTACTTTCGCCGCCGGAAGATAATGTTTTTGCCACTTCGGGATTTTCAGCCAGGAAAGAGTGAAGGTCAGCGGCGATTTCCCGCGAGGAATCAATCACCCTGACACGTTTGCCGATGCGGGACCCAATCAGTTTTTTTAACAGGGGATAGTGGGTGCAGCCAAGAACCAGAGTGTCGATGGTTTTCATCTTCAAGGGATGCAGATATCGACGAACAATCATCTTTGTTTCCCGCTTGTTGAGCCAGCCCTCTTCGACCAGGGGAACCAGCAGGGGACATGGGGATACAAACACCTTGAAGTCGGGTCGCAGATCCTGAATTTTCTGTTCATAAATACGGCTTTTGATCGTCGCCCTGGTACCGATCACGCCAATCCTGCCATTTTTCGTATTGACAATGGCTTTTTTGACTGCCGGAGTGATTACCTCAAAGATTGGCACGGGGAATTCTTCGCGCAGCAATTCGGAAGCAACACTTGCTGCGGAATTACAGGCAATGAGAATGATTTTTGCGCCCCGGGACAGGAGGAACTCGGTATTCTGCCGGGCATATTTCCGGATGGTCTCCGGACTTTTTGACCCATAAGGCGTTCTGGCCAGGTCCCCGAAATAGATGAGGCGGTGATGGGGCAGTTTTTTTTCTATGGCGCGGGCCACAGTCATACCGCCAACCCCGGAATCGAAAATGCCGATCATATCAGAAAATGAGGTTCTTAATTAGGTGGGCAAAAAATCAAAGATAAGAAAAGCTTATGGCATAGGGGAAAGGACTCTTTTTCCCTTATACCTTAATATTTAAACCTTACTTCTTAGCAGCAGCCGCCTTTTTTTTACGTTTTGCATCAATGGCTTTTTGCAGGTTTTTCGGTATTCCTCTTTCCTTGCCGGCTTTGCTGCGGCGTTCGGTGATCGCCTTGGCGCAGAGAGCCTGGCGAAGTGGAAAACCATATTTTTTTCTGTATGACCTGCCATCCAGACTATGGGAACGCAGATGTTTGGGTGACAGCGACTTGAAAGATTCGCCACACTCAAGACAGATGATTTTGTTTTTCAGTATGGATTTTTTTGGATCAATGTCAACGGTTGTCCCCGCCTCTTCGGAAGCCTGCGGATCTGCAATTGCCTTTGCTTCATCAGCCTGCAGGGCCTGTAGCGCCTTGAAGGTCATTTGCAGAGCATTGGTGATTTCTTCAGCAGACATATTGTTTGCCGTACACTGAGACTGAACAATACCGGCAGCCATTTCAGTCAAAGATTTGTTCATTGATTTGTCCTCATATTTAGCGTGATGCTGCAAAATTTAAATATAAATTTTTCCAGGGAGAGAGTTACTATACCAGAACGAAATAACATATTACAGCAATGCTAAAAAATCAATCGTTATGATTTCTTCGGTCAATCATATAATTACTTCCCTCAAGCTTTTTGACATAGTGTTTGACCTGGGAGGCGACTGCCGCGACCTCGGCGGCATGTTCGAATTTGCCGGCGCCTGTGATGACCACGGCAAGGGAGAGGCTGAGAAGCCCATATGTCGTTTTTCTTCCCTGGCGGTCCGTCTCTTCATAACAGCCGGCAGCGAGGTCTTCACGGCTGAGAAACATGTTTCTCACCACCTCGAAATTGCTCAGTATCTTTTCGCAGACGATTTTTATCCTGTCTTTTTTAACGATGAAGACATAATCATCACCTCCAACATGGCCGACAAAACTTCCCTCTCTGGCTGCCTCGTCAACGACGTTAACCAGGATACGGGCAACCATCAGGATAATGTCATCACCCTGGGAAAAACCGTAACGGTCATTGTAGGGTTTGAAATTGTCAATATCCACATAACAGACCCCGTAAGTTTCATCACTGTCAATGGTTTTCTGAATGGCCTGCAGAATCGAGGTGTTGCCTGGCAGTTTGCTTAATGGGTTGTTGTCAAAAATCCTGAGCATGCGGGCCTCGGCCAGGCGGATGCGGCAAAGGAGGACTTCCGGGCTGAAGGGAAGAATGACAAGATCATCAACCGGGAAGGCGTTCATGTCAAGACCGGTGAGTTGATCTTCATTTAAAACCAGCAGGATGGGGATGTTTGTTTTTTGCAAACAGGCCTTGACCGCCTTGATCAGATCCTCTTCGTTGCTATCTGAAAAATCTTTTTCCAGGAGGAGAATATCCGGAGGGCTTTCAAGGACCTGGGCGATGGCCTTGTGTAACAGAGGACAGATCTGAAGCTGATAACCCTTGGCCTCCAGAACAATTTTGGCCCCGGCGCTGAGAATATTTTCACTACCGGCAATTAAAATTCGTGTCATCATTTTAAATGAAGCGATTAGCGATTAGCGGTTAGCTGCTAACAGCTTTTTAACAAATCTTCGCCACAAAGAATCGCCTGCAGTCCGTGTTAACATTAGGATGGGTATTTTCCGTTCAGGCACTAAGTAACCTTGTCGGCAAGCCCGGATTTAATTTCAAGGCTGAAACCCTTCACGTCCCAGAGTTTTTCTTCTACCTCGTCAATGACCTCATCGAGATCAGCCGGAGTCAGGCTCAACAGGTCCCAGGCCTGCTTACCGAGCAGCGGCACCCAGATATCCCTGCCGTGACCATAGCCCATACCACGGATCATGATGTCGCTGAAATGGATGATTGCCGTGGCCAGCCTTTCTTCTCTGGCCTTTTTGGGGGCGTGATGACAGGCAATGGGTTCCACCAGCTTGTCGGGCAGGTTCCAGCTTTTGGCCAGCCAGCCGCCGACCTCGGCATGATTCAGCCCGAGAACCCTTAACTCCGCTTCACGCATGGCAATATTACCTTCGGCAACCAATTTTTCGATCTGTCCGTATTCTTTGGGAAGTTCAATTTTAATGGCCACCTTGCCGATGTCATGGATCAGGCCGGCTGTGCTCACTTCTTCCGGGTCATTGATCTCCAGCCGTTTAGCCAGGACATTGCAGACAACGGCGCAGCCCAGGGAATGTTCCCATAATTCCAGGTCCTCGCTCTCCATCAGTTCAAATATCGAGGCGCTGATGATCAAACTTTTAATAACATTGAAGCCAAGCAGGATGATGGCGCTGCTCAGGGAGCTGATTTTCTGGGGGAAACCGTAAAAGGCCGAATTGACCAGCATAAGAAGCTTGGCGGCCAGGATATGATCCTTGCTGAGCACCCGGCCCATCTGTTCGGTGGTGGTGTCCGGATCATCCGCCATTTTGGACAGCTTGCCGACAATGCCGGGTAGAGTGGGCAGATTTTTAATTTGTTTCAGGGCTTTTCGGTATTGTTGGCGTTTATCTTCGGGCATCACTTACTCCTGGTAAAAGTACAGCAGCACCGCATCTGCTTTGTCATCGGCCTACCCGCATAGAGAGCTATAGCGTGCAGGCCTCTTTCGCGCATCTACGGCACTGCTGAACTTTTACAGATTTTTGGTTTTTCAGGTGTCAAGCCCTTGTGAACTATTATTACTCCTGGAGGCGGCCAGCCTCTGCATCAGCCGTTTTTTCAGATACATGAGAGGCGGGATTTTTTTTACCCGACTGAAGCGTTTTTCTATTTCCAGCAGCTCTTCTTTCAGACTTTTTTCTCCCTCAACCGCCACCGGATGTCCCTCGACCGTGATATGGCTGATATCAATTTTCATGAATCGATCGATTATTTTTGGGGAAAGGGGAGTGCCCTTGCCGCAGAGCACCCGTCCGTCCACCTCCACATCCTTGGCCAGGACCATGCCCTCATCGGCCTGCATTGTCAAAATCTGTTGCACCCTTTCCTCCCTGGAGAAATATCCTTCCCTCTGCCCCTTTGTCCTAAGGTATTTGTCCAATAGCCTATCATAAACACCGGTGAAAAGAAAAGACACCATTGACAGATAAGAACGGCAGCATTAGATTTGTTTGCGTAAATATTGAGGAGCCCAATGTTGTAAAGCAAACTGTTTCATTAATTTTCGGAGTAAAGAAATGCCAATATACGAATACGAGTGTGAAGAATGCAAAGAAGTTGTTGAGGCTTGGCAGAGCATCTCGGATGAGCCTCTCGCCACCTGTGAAAAATGTGGAGGATCTCTCCATAAACTGATTTCCATGAGTTCATTTCACCTAAAGGGCGGCGGTTGGTATGCTGACGGCTATGGTAACTCAGGCAAAGAAAAAACCACTAAAACTAAAACCACCAAAACCCCCGGCAAGACAACCCCCTCCTGTCCCAAGGAATCCAAGGGGACAAGTTGCTGCGCGGAAGGCAAACCCTGTAAGTGTGCTGCCTGATAGATTATTTTCCCCCATCTTGTGTCATGATCAACATCGCATCTCCATAACTGAAGAAACGATAGCCTGATTCCACCGCATGACGGTACCCGTCAAGTATCCATTCCCGTCCCGCCAGTCCGCTGACCATGAAAAGCAGGGATGAGCGGGGCAGGTGGAAATTGGTAATCAGGTTTCTCACCACCTTAAATCGATAGCCGGGATAGATATAGAGATCGCACCATCCCTGGCGCTGATTAACCCGACCGTTGTCGTCTGCGGCAAACTCCAGAGCCCGTACCGTTGTCGTACCCACGGCAAAGACCCTGTGGCCTGCCTTTCTTGTCTCATTGATCAGACGGGCCGTGTCTTCCGTAACGCTGAGAAATTCAGAATGAATCTGGTGCTCGCGGATATCCTGTACTCTGACCGGTGCAAAGGTTCCATAACCGACATGGAGAGTCACCGTGCAGAAGCCGACCTGTTTTTTTCGAAGTTTGTCCAGAAGTTCTTCCGTTAAATGAAGTCCGGCCGTTGGCGCGGCAACTGCCCCGGTTTCCTGGGCAAAAACAGTCTGGTATCGGCTGCGGTCAGCGGGTTGATCTCCTGACTTTCGCCGAATATAGGGCGGCAGCGGAGTTTGACCGAATTTTTCCAGCACGTTTTCCAGATTTCCCTGAAAAAGGAGCCGCACTTTAACCTTGCCATCCGGGAAGATTTCTTCAACGATCCCTTCCAGATCCGGGGAAAAAATCAGTCGGCTTTTCAATCCGGGTCGTTTGGAACTTTTCACCAGGCCGATGACCAGCGCTTCCCGACACAAATGATTTCCGCTTTGAATGCCGGTTTCAATTATTGTCTCGGGATATTCCAGGATCAACAGTTCCATCTTGCCGCCGGTTTCTTTTTTTCCCAGGAGCCTGGCCGGAAATACTTTTGTATTGTTGGCCACCAGCAGATCTCCGGGCCGCAGAAAATCAACAAGATCACAAAACCGATGATCGCTCATCTGTTTTGCACGGCAGTCCATGACCAGCAGGCGTGACCTGTCCCGTCTGTCAACCGGGGATTGAGCAATCATTTCCTCCGGCAGGTCGTAGTCATAGGAGTCAATGTCGTATGGAGGGGGAATGTGGGAATTCATTTTTAATCCGGCTAACCCACTAAAGCGGAAGAAAACATCAGATTTCCTAGGACTCTTTTCAGTACTCGCTTGGCGGGTGTAACTAATTTATTTTAAAAGTAATTTTTTTATTTCTTGTTTTTTATTACAGGGTTTCAGGTGTAAGGCACTAAATCCAGCCGGTCCGCTGGGTAATATAACAGAGTAAAAGGCCGAGTCCCATGGCCACCAGGCCGAAAATTCTCAGCATGGCCGGATTCATTTCAGACAGCTGCTTGAGCCAATTCTGCATGGCCTCGGGAAAAGCGACATAGGGAAGCGCTTCCAGGATCAGAACCAGGCCGATTAAGGTCACCAGGTAATTCATGTGAAAGGAAATCTCCGTGAAAATTTGTAAATATTCGAGTTATACGAAAAAGTTGCAATAATCTCAGACAACCTGATCTCGAGAGATTTTGTTACGACACCATTTCGTAAACCAGCCGCAAATCTGTGCCAGGAAATTGTGTACGGATCGCATTTAATTCCAAGCATAAATTTTTTATCGTGATAGCGC
>JAYEPA010000069.1:0-4424 GCA_034723545.1 Thermodesulfobacteriota bacterium
AGCGGCGGATTGAACCGGTGGATATTTTCAGCTTTGAGGAAATGTATGGCTCTTTTTTGAATGAAGAACAACTGGCAAGGGAACTTTTTGTTTCCACCGGAACAGTGCGGCAATGGCTCCGCAAAGGCAAAATCACCTCGGATATTCAGTATCCATTTGGCCGAAGGCAACTGCATTTTTTTGATCCCCAGCAGATAGAAAAAATTCGTGAGCAGCAGGCATTGAAAGAACACACTGCTGAAACCAGGGTCACAGATTTTCACGAGTTCCTTGAAAAACGAGATTACACATTTTCATACAAGATCATATTTCTGCTCAGTTTTCTAAAAATCAGCAATGAACGTTTTGAGGCTTTTCTCCCAGACCTGCTTGAACTCTACCAACAGTTTTACCAGAACATGCTGACAAAAACCGAGAAAAACGAACGGGAAAAATGTCCTTATAACCGGCAGGAGTACATAGAGGATTCAAAGGCTGTTCAGCGCAGTCTGCTTGCAAATCCATTTGAGAAATTTGAGAGGAAACGCTTTTTCTACCACTGCAAGGATTTGAATTATCTTGCCATGGATCCAGAGCTCATCAACAACCTTACAACTGATCATTATCAGAAGATTACTGACCAGATGGTGCAGGACCTGCGTGATTATTATGGCAAATTACAGATAGCATTATCGGAGTCGGATTATTCTTTTCTCCTGCCTGAACAGGATCAGGAAAAGCCGCTGACATTGTTCATTGTTGAACCAACGGAAGAGCAGAAATATACCACTGTACTTCCTTTCTATCCGTTTGGTATTGCAGCCGGCGGCTTCATGGATTCGGCTGTTCCCGATGAGCCGGAATTCTGGTTTAGAGTGGAAGGATTAACTACCCGGCGAGCGCTATCATCACCAATGTTTGTGGCCCAGGTTCAAGGGAAATCGATGGAACCTGTTATTCCGGATGGCGCCTATTGTCTCTTTACTTTTGAAGTCGGCGGCACCCGCAACGGCCGCATTGTTCTTGCCCAGAAAGCAGATATTTTTGACCAGGATACCGGGGCCAGTTACACGGTTAAGGCGTATCATTCTACCAAGAGGGTAGATCCAGACACCGGCTGGCAACATGAAAGCATTACTTTGAAACCGGCAAACCCTGACTATCAGGAAATTGTCATTCCGCCAGATGAAACTGACGATTTCAGGATAGTCGCCTTCTTTGTGGAGGTTTTGGCTACAGATGGTGAGAGCGCTGGGTAGGAATTTTCAAAAAAGGACGGGTAATGCAACAGTGCGACAGCAGGGGGGGCGACTTAAAGGAAACGCTTCATGGTAAAATTATGAGACATTATGAAAAAATCAATTCCTAAATTTATGAATGAAGACGAAGAAAGAGAATTTTGGTCTAATCATGATTCAACTGAATTTATTGATTGGAATTCAGCAGAAAAGGCAACTCTTTCAAACTTAAAACCTTCAACAAAAAAAATATCTCTCAGGCTGCCGGAAATTATGATCGAAGAATTGAAAGTGTTAGCAAACAAGAGGGATGTGCCGTATCAATCCCTTATGAAAATATTTTTGGCAGATCGTATAAAAAAGGAATTGGGCTCACATCGTCACTAATTTTTTGATTGAAGAAACAGGAAAAGAAAAGATCTCATTTTGACTTGAAGAAAATTGCTTATCCGCTTACTTGTCATACTTCCCCCAGAAACTATATTTTCGGCCATGGGCCAATCGGAGGTCTTTTTTGTAAATTTTGTGACTGGTAAAACGCTGCCAGTCGTTGATGGCCAGACTCAGCGTGTCCAGTTTTTTCAGATAGCGTACACCGTGGGGGTAACTCTTGGTGTATCCGCGTTTCAGAATGGAATCAAGCAGGGCGCGATACAGCATGGATGCGGCAAGAAGGCGTTTGGCCTTTTCCATGGCCTGGGCCAGAGGCAGGAGTGAGTCGTAGAAATCACCGTTGAATTGTTCGGCAGATTGCAGGAGATAGTTCTCTGCCTGGTCAAGGCAACCGGTTTGCAGGAGAAACTCGGCGTCTGACTCAATAAATCTCTTTTTCGCCATGATCTCCTGGGCCTGCTTTACAATAACCGCTTCCTTCTGCTCCTGGCCAATCACCGTCAACAATTTCTCCAGACTCTGAACACTGCGATAGGCACGGAAACGTTTCCAGGCGATTTCTGTCACCTTGTCCGATTCACCCAGTTCAGTATAAATGGCCTGCAGAAGATTATCGCGTTTGTCTTCCTGAAATGATCCTGGTTCCTTGTCCCGCTCTATCCAATCAAGGGCGGTTTGCACTTCACCATTTTTCAAATACATATCGGCAATGTCGAGGCAGGCCGCAGTGCCCGGTTGTTCACCCCAGGCAGCCAGCCGTGCCTTTTCAAAAAGCGGTGCATCTCCAAGCTGGACGGCTAATTCCTCCACCCCTCTGTACCAGCTTCGCCCATGGTGTTCGTCTTTTTCCGCCTCGGCCAGTTGCCAGAATTTCCCGGCCAGTTCACGGATGTTCTCCTCTGGCATAAACTTGGCCGCTGATTCCAGCAGATAGTCCCTGACCCCATAGTCGTTACCACCGAAAAGTTTAATAAGCAGATTAGCCAGCCATTTCTTATTTGGACAGTCTGCGGCAAAACGGGAAAAAAGTTCGCTGGCATCATAGCGAAAAATATCCCCAACCATGCCGCTGGAATCATCGCACCGATCAAAGACAGACCGATCGCATTCAAAAAAGCGGGCCACCAATTCCACACCGGTCTTGCCGTCCTCAACGCTTTCGGCAAGATCAGCAAGCAGGCCGGAAAGCTCCCTGGCAAAACCACCGGCCTCCCGCCAGTCAATAAAACGGCGCGCCCGTTTCAGACCAGTGAGCTTTGATTTAAAGCGTTTCACCTTTTCCTTGGGCGTGGCCACCAGCCTCTTCACCAACTCATCGGCTTCATCGTAATGGCTGGCCAGCTCCAACAAGGCATCGGCCAGCTTTTCAGGGCCAAGGTCGATCAATTTATTACGTATTTTTGTCGACATTATATCTATTTACCGTACTTGTTTTGATCAGCGTCAAGATTAAATATCCCTTAACTTGAGGATCAGCAAGGCCTCCCATCTGATGAAGGGCGTGATTCTTCGTTTGTATCTCCCCAGATCGTCATAATACATCACATTAAAAACATCTTCGTCATTGGGAAGTGTTGATTGGCTCGATGCAGAGATGAGTATTTAGGAACAATTCTGATATTATCATGGCCAAGTAATATTTTCCTTACACTGACCTCATGCCTGTAAGTGTTTATCAGTGCCTTATATCCGTTCATTTGGAGTCTCGTTCCTTGCTTACCTGGGACTGTAAAGCATACTGGTGCTATTCGAGCAGGACAAAATGGGCGAAGATGAGGTGCTGGTGAACGCTTACGATTTTTCAAGCTTCGTTGACTCCTGCAGGGCGAAGTCGAATGAGGTCATTTCCTGCAATCGGTCAAACGCCGTATGATCTCTTGTTTTACGTTCATTCGTCCATTTTTCTTTTACGGTTTCGAGTTCGACAATAAGGTCCTTCGCAGTTCGGGGGACACCATACTTAATTAAGGTAAGGCGTGATGAACAATTAGGTATGGTGTCCCCTGAACTACTGAACTACTCCTGAACTATGCTGAACTAAGATTTTACCAGTAAATCCCTGCTGCTGGGAAAAATTCTTCACCAACCTCAATTTACCACCAGTCCTTCATTTATTATTTTTCGGACAAACGGATCATCATCGCTGAAGGTCTCCTGGTTAAACGGCAGCGGTTCTATGCGATCATCAACAGATATAGCTACTTCGGTTAGTCTGACGCGTTCCTCAAAACGATCATTACCTATTTGTGGAGAAATAATGGCAATATCAATATCGCTCCACTTGTCAGCTTTTCCACTGGCATAAGAACCAAAAATATACGCTTTACTGATTAATATCCCGGCATTACGGAGTTTATCGAGGAATAACCGCACATTATTCATAACTACAGCATCGATTTCAGCCATGAGAAAACCTTTTTAATTTTTTGGAGTTCGATTTCGCTAAACTCTAATGTACATTTTTTCCTGAAATTTCCTTTGTAATCAGGGTATCTTACCTCAAGGTTAAATGCAGTAATTCTAACCAGGTCAA
Source organism: Thermodesulfobacteriota bacterium (assembly GCA_034723545.1). Taxonomy (GTDB): domain Bacteria; phylum Desulfobacterota; class Desulfobulbia; order Desulfobulbales; family SURF-16; genus JAGHCC01. Next base: position 4,144 of record JAYEPA010000069.1, read on the forward strand.
GTTTCTGCTGATCAGTTGTTTCAATTTGTGCTGCTTTTGCAAGTCTGAGTAAATTATGTGAACGCGGCACATCCTGATTGGTATTTTGCACAAAAAGTGCTTTTATGATTTTCTCCACAGCAAGATGGCCAAAGAACAACGCATATGAATAATCTTTTTTTTCAAAAAGATGTGTCATGACTCCCAGCGACTCCTCCGCTTCAGTTCTCCAGTAGTCAATAATTTGTTTTTGATTCATAACACCCTCTGTGATCGTATTAAATTGTGGGGTCAAAATAAGA
>JAYEPA010000070.1:0-16250 GCA_034723545.1 Thermodesulfobacteriota bacterium
ATGTATCTATTCAGATGTGCCCCATATTCGTTTATTTAAGACTTTGAAGCATACTGGTGCTATTCGAAAAGGCTTAAATGGACGAAGAGGTAAGCGAAGACTCCGTGGGGTGCAGCTGAATAGATACGATTTTTTTTAAAGTTAAAACTCTACGTTCTTCGAGAAAAAAATAGTTTTCACGAGTTCATCAACTTTTAGTCCACAAAAAAAGGCCCGCCTCAAATTGAGACGGGCCTAAAAACCTGCGATCAAAACAAGACTGCTTATGAGGTAAATATTTGGATAGCACCTCCTCTTCTCGCCCATTCGGACCAGCCAGCTCGAGTAGCACTAGTACGCTTCGCTGCCCCGAATGAACGAAGAGGAGGCACTAACCAAATATTTACAGTCCCGGATTATTGCAACTTTTTCGTATAACTCGAATATTTACCAATCGAGAATTAATTACCCAGCACCTGGGCCACTTTATCCTCTAATTCGTCTTTATCTATGGGTTTGACACAATACTCGTCTGCGCCCAGGGACAAGGCCTGTCTGACTGTTTCTATGGTGGGAAAGCCGGTCAGCATAATGGCCTTTACTTCAGGACTTATTTTTTTCATCTCCTCCAGCACCTCGACACCGCTCATTTTTTTAAGCTTGATGTCAAGAATGGCCAGATCCACGGGATGCTCCTTGACATGGGCCAGGGCATCCTCTTCCTCTGTGAATGTTTCGACGTCATGCCCTTTCCTCTGCAGGATTTTCTTGATCATCACTCCTGCATCAAAGACATCGTCCAACACCAGAATTTTTGCCATTTATTTTACTCCGTCGATTGCAGGGAGACACGCTTCATCATCACGGGCACGACATGCTTTTTTGTTAGATGACAGGCGTTGTTTCTTGATCCTGAACAAAACTATCAGTGAAATGACATAGGCCAGCAAAAAAACTCCATAGAGATTGATCCCCTGGACACTCCACCCCTTATCCGAAAAATCAATCAGATAAAAAGTCCCTAAACGTTCAAGAAGCACTGCCTGGGAAAAAACGACATCATCAAGCCAGAACAGAACAAGAAATAGAGGAAGCATATAGACCTGCATAAAGCGGGCAAACTTTCCAGCCAGATAGGTATTAAAATCCTCATCTAACTCCTTGTCGGTAAACCTGTACAAGGCGTCACGACTCTTCCAGTCACTGATCAGATCAATGTCCTGCTGTTTTATCCGTTCCTGCTCAAATCCCTGCTTAAACTTATGGTCCTTTTCATCCATCTTCAACCAGTGGCGCAGAGTCCAGGACAGCAAAGCGCTGAGCACGGCGACAAAAACGACCTGGCCAATAATGGGAATATGAAAAAAATCCAAGGGCTTTAAAAGACCAAGCTCGAGTCCCCGACCGATCAGACTAAAAAAAGGAGTGATCAGAGATTCAAAGAGCCAGTCCGCCATGAATATCAACTTTTCTATTACAATATCCATCATTTCACATCATAAACGCCACGGAACTCACTGAGAACCAGCAAATTCCGTGGCACTGTTTACATTGATCTCACGTTACGTCTTCCTGATGCTAGCGCATGAAAGGAATACAATTGGTGTACTTCAAGAAGACAATAATCAGGGCAAGAGCCAGCATTCTTTTCAGGAAAATCTCAGGCAGCTTCTTCTGAATTTTCGGTCCCACCATACCACCGCACATGGCACCGGCAGCAATACAGGCGGCCATGATCCAGTCAGGGGAGTAACCCATGGTTGCATACTTGGCAATACCGCCGAGTGAGGTTGAAAAGGCCCCGGTAATAGCAATGGGAACAGCCAGGTACATGGGGTAACCCACCATGGTGGTCATAAACGGCATGAACATGAAACCACCGCCTACACCAAAGGATGAGGCAATAACACCCATGACAATACCACCGACAAGCATCAGAAGTGGCCGGGCGACAAAGGTCTCACCCCAGAACTTCATGTCAAACTGGACAAAGTTGAATTTTTCAAACTCAACCTTGCCAAGCTCCATGGCCTTGCCGGATTCTTTTGCGGCCTTGGCGGCAGCATTAAATTTCTGGACAATGGCCTTCATGGCCTTTTTCTTCTCAATGGATCCAGGCAAAGACTCGGTGAAAAGCTTGACGCCGATGACCAGACAGATGATACCAAGGTAAAATTTAAAGGCGGCAAGATTCAGGTACTTGGCGGAAAGTGGCGGTCCAATAAAGAAGGCGCCGGTAATAATACCGATGGCAAAGGGAATGGCCACCGGATAGGCAAACCGTTTTTCCTTTAAATAAGTGATCAGACCTGTAATCGGAGAACAGAGAGTCAGAAAAAGGTTAGTGGGCTTAATGGTGTTACCGGCATTGACGCCGATTGGGCCCTTGGTGCCGATAACGGTGATCTGGAAGGCTGCGGTAAAGAGACCGCCTGCAGCGCCCATAATAACAAAAAGAATACCAATGGCGAAGGTGCCGAGGAAGACAAAGAGGGGGTTCATGTAGACTTTGCCTGTTGGAAAATAAAACCCAGATTTTTCAATGGTAATGGTGTCAGAAAGTTTCTCGCCATTGACATAGACAGCCAGCTTGGAATTCGGCTCCATATGTTTGTACGGACTCATAGTCACGGAAAACTTGCCGGTGGCCTTATCCAGTTTCAGGGAAACACCATTATTCCAGGTCTCACTCTGAGCGGCATAATCGGTCATGATCATCCGGGCGTTGCCGCCGCCGATGGGCCGTTCCTTGGAGATGGTATTAATACCAAACTTTTTCTCATGGGTAAAGGTCAGGAACTGCCACTGAATCTCAGAGTTGACCGGACCAAGCAGGGATTGGACAGCAGGATCGATATCGCCCCATTTCTGAATTTTATTGACTTTAACCTTGAATTTAAAGGGCGGAAAGGCAAAGACGCCGGTTGTCTGACCTTTAAATGATTCCTTAGATTTGGCCAGTGTCTCGGGGGCACTGGTAATCACATAATAGGCGGCGGGAATCGAGGTATCGCCAAAGACGTCTTTCCCTTTTTTTCCATTTACCAAACGTTTCTTTTCCTTGGGGCCGACAGAAGCCGTTGTGTTTGCGTTGAACATCTCAGCGCTGCTGATGACCACATACAGATCCTGGCCAGGGGCAATGGAACCTTCCACGGTAACCTGGCTGCCAGCCTTAATCGTGGTTGATGCGATCTTTGCATCTACTGCCCAAGCCTGGGATACACACACCAGGGAGGCGAGGGCCAATAGGGTTGCAAGAAGTGAAATTCGTTTCATCTTTTTCTCCTTTCTTGTGACTTGCGCGATTTAAAAATCGCCGCACAGACTATCTCATTTTAAAACGACCAACAGGCTCATAATATTGATAAATGTTTAAACGCAGCCCAAAGTCGATTTGTTCCTCAGTTTCTCCATCACCTTACGTCACTACTTCACTATCACCTCCTTTGCTTGTTTTACGAATCCATACAAAAATTCCATCTTCCTAAGCCGTTGCCTGATCAATATCCACCAATTGGATATTACCGACATACGTCTTGGTTTTATAACGGGTGATGGATACTATTTTTTTGTTCCTTTTCCAACTTTTTAAATATAAATGATGCTCGTTCATTTGTTGAAAAGCAGAACTCATGCCACCATAAAGACATCAATTTTAGTTATCAAAAAACATCACTAATTCAACAAATTAAACTTTTCATTTAATTAATGTGCGACTTAAAATACTCAACAAAATGGCTCAATCATCCTTTTCTCTTCTTTTTCACCTAGACTGCAACTCAAATGCTTCACCACTCCTGTTAAACAAATTCTGTTTTTCTGGCAGGTTAGGATATTTGATATTTTCTGCAGAATTGTGGCTGTGAGAAACGGGATGCATACTTAAAAAAACAAGAAAGTAGGCCTGAAGGCTTATGGGTTACGGATCATGACTGACCGAAGAAGTAAAAACCTGCAATTTATTCAGGGCTACACTTGGAGAAAGAGGTCTCTTCAGGGCATTTGTAAATTGAGCTACTCAATTCAAATGCAACAGTAGAATTCAGGAAAAAGGCTGCATCGAAAAATATTTTACCTCTGCCTTATGTCTGACTAACCTTCAATGCAATTGACAATACAACATATTGATTTAAAGGATAAACTACAGGATTGACAAAAACTTTTGACGTCACTAAAAGACTGGGATGTTGTCTGAAAATAGACATATTCCGAAGAACAACTTCCTGGTAAGGGAGATGGCTCTGCCAAGGGTTCATTCATATGAAAAAAAGCAATGCAACACTTCATCCCACAGACAGAAACAGAGCCCAACGAGCGCAACAGTTATATTGCAGAACAAATTTAAAAAACTGCAATTGGGACAGACATGTCATTATTGAAGATGTTGCCTGAAACGCTTTCTCTGTTTTTTATTACCTGAAAACGAACCAAGCTCACAGAAAAACTGTTAACGGCAAAACGACATCATCATGGCTTAAGGCTGATGGCTGAAAGAAAAATCGACATCGAGCCACCATCCTTCCAATCAATATATTTTGAAAAAATTAATAATGACAAGCTGATAATAAAATTAAAAAAAAATTTCTCAAGCCAACAACGTGAAGTCCTTATTTGCAGACAAAGAGCAACATAAAAGACGCACCACGTCCTCTTTATGGCAAAAAACAAACCGGGCATAAACTACGACTTCGAGGCAACCGAGGGCTGAACAGTTATGACTTTTTAAAGTCCGCAGAAAGAAGATTATAACGACGCATAATACGTTGAAAGGATTGTCTTTCAAGGCCGCTTTGTTTGGCTGAAACCGTGACATTCCCTTTATTTTTTTTCAAAATTTCAGTCAAATACCTGGTGGTAAACTGTTTGAGAACTTCATTTTTAGCGCCACTGTACGACATGTCGAACAAACGGGATTGATCAAGACAGGGTTTCTTTTCCTTTTCATTATTAACATTGGCGTCAAGATCAACCGCTCCAATTTTATTTGAAGAGCAGAGAAGAACCCCCCTTTTCAAAATATTCTGCAACTCCCTGACATTGCCCGGCCACTTTCTTTTCACAAGATATCCCATGGCATCATCCGCTAATTCCAAATCCTGACGCTTATATTTTTTTCTATAGCGCTCCAAAAAATGATGGGCCAAAAGCGGGATATCCTCCTGCATGTCCTCAAGCGAGGGCATGGTGACAGTCACCACATTAAGGCGGTAGAAAAGGTCTTCCCTGAACTGTCCAGCCGCAATCATTGCTTCAATATCCTGATTCGTCAGGGCCACCACCCTGACATCAACCTTCAGGCAATCATTCTGTCCCAGGGGTTGAATTTCCTTTTCCTGGAGAACCCGCAACAGCTTAGTCTGAATTGAAAGTGGAATATCAGCGACCTCATCAAGCAAAATCGTTGACCGGTGGGCCTCCAGGAATAAACCTTTTTTGTCTTTAACGGCCCCGGTAAAAGCACCTTTGACATAGCCGAAAAGTTCACTTTCCAGAATATGTTCGGGAAGAGCGGGACAGTTGACGGTCACCATCTTCCGGTCCCGCCGGTCACTCATCTCATGCAGGGCTCTGGCAGCTCCCTCCTTGCCGGTGCCGGACTCACCACGAATCAAAACAGTGACATCGGTATTCGCCACTCTGGAAATCAGGTCAAGGGTTGCGCGCAAACGAGGTGACTGACCGATAAAACCATGGGGCAATGCGCAATCACTCAGCTTATCCTGAAGATTTTGATTGTCGCGCAGAAGCCGGGTTCGTTCCAGACAATGGGAAACAATGCGGACCAGATGGTCTTTATCAAACGGTTTTTCCAAAAAATCATAGGCACCGTCACGCAGAGCCTGAACCGCCATTTCAATGGTTCCGTAGCCTGTCATGAGCACGACGGAAATGGTTTTATCAAACTCCCTGACCAATTTAAGCAGGGTAAGGCCGTCAAGATCCGCCATCTTGATGTCACTGACAATAACATCCGGCTGGTATTTTTCAAGCTGTCGTAAGCCTTCCTCGCCGGAACCGGCCAACAGAATTTCACAATCAAATTTACGCTTGAGAACAAGCTGGATCATATTGAGCATATCCGGCTCGTCATCGACAATCATGACTCGTTGTATTTTTTTAAGAGAATCCATTTTTTTAAGGTTCACGAGGTTCAATGTTCAAAGGGGGTAACCGTTGCGGCTTAGAGGCAACACCTTTGTCCCTTTGCCCCTTTGCCCCTTAATCCATATTTACAACGAAGCCATAAAATGGAAATAGTCCTGGGCAAATTTACCGGACACAGCGTCACCACAGGTGGTGGTAAACATCGGCCCAGTGGGCAGAGAACCAGACAATGCGACAAAAACATTCCTGGAAACACTGACAACAACATCCCGAATCAAATCAACATCAGGGCCATCCGGACCAATTCCGTAAAGCCGGCAGCTTACAGGGCGAAACTCAGCAAGAATACATTTTCCATCCACATTTAAAGGACAGAGAAGTTGAGCCTGTTCATAGGTTGATTCCAACTCCGAACCACTCTTGAGCCGGGCAATCTTCCGAATCTGACCGGCAACGGCAACAGCCCGGCCGATTGCTTCCTGGCGCATCTTGCTGGTCAATTTTTTATTCATCTTATTGCTGAGATAAATCGTCTCGATGAGCTGCAACCTGAAATAGCGATAACAGCCGGCTGAACTGTCAACACCGCAACGTGGGAATTCTTTCTGCTTATGCAACGCCTCAACCTGCTCATCCACATCCAGCAGCAGTGCTTCATATTCATTAAAAAACTCGGAAAGATCAACAACGCGACGATTTTCAAGAGACGGTTCGCGGATTCTAAGAGTACCTTCTTTTTTGCCGTATTTTTTCAGTAATCGCCACTGGGTGTAGTTGGATGGAGAAGCCCTGGTATGCTTTAATTTTTTTTCCGCAACCTTCATGCCCAATCCCCGGCGGAGAAGATAGGCCGTCACAAAAGTACCGGTGCGCCCAATACCATGCCGACAATGTACCAATACCTTTTTACCGAGATAAAAGGCCTCATCCAGCCACTGAAGCCCCTTTTCCATCTCCTCCATGTCCGGCGCGTTCTCATCAGGAATGGGCAGATAATAAACCTCAAAGCCGCTGCCTTCCTCAATCTCGTGCAGATCGCAGAATTCTCCACAGAGGTTGACAATCCCATCAATCCCCTGGTCCCTGATGGAATCAAGTTCGGCGTATGACATGGGAGCGTAGCCCACGGCAAGACTATCCGTAATCCAGGTTAATTCGTATTCTGACATTTTTTTTCTCTCTGTCCCTTGATGTCCAAAACCTCATCAATGAACTCTTCAGGTACATCATCAGTAATCACAACCGAACCGATCCTTTCCGGCAGAACAAAAAAAACTTTACCGGCAACCGCCTTTTTATCGGTTTTCAAGTATTCCTTGATACGGACCTGATCCAATACCGCGGGAACAATGACCGGCAGCCCATAGCTCCTGATCAACTCAACAACCTTCTTATCCTCATCGGCCGTAAAAATATTCTTTCTAAGAGCAATGCCGGAGGCGGCAACCATGCCAATAGCAACAGCCATTCCATGGGCCAGTTGATAGTCGGAAGCGGCTTCCACTGCATGGCCGATTGTGTGACCAAAATTCAGGATACGCCGCAGGTCAGCTTCCTTTTCATCACGGGAAACAACATCGGCCTTAATGCGGCAGCACTTCTCAATCACCTCTTCAATAACAGGAAGATCAAGAGACAGAACAGCCTGCCGTTTCCGGCCCAGAAAATCAAAAAAATCGGCATCGTAAATGACACCGTATTTAATCACTTCCGCCAGTCCGTTCAAAAGCTCCTCAACCGGCAGAGAGGTGAGCAATTCACTGTCAATATAGACACAGCGGGGCTGATAAAAGCAACCGACCAGATTTTTCCCCTCCGGGATATCCACACCGGTCTTGCCGCCCACGGAACTATCAACCTGGGCCAAAAGTGTTGTGGGAACCTGAACAAAGGAAATGCCCCGCATGTAAATGGCGGCCAGAAATCCGGTAATATCACCGGTCACACCACCGCCAAGGCTGACAAGGCAGCTTTTACGATCCAAGCCCAGACGGGCAAGACTCCGGGAAAGATCTGTTATGGTCGCCAGATTCTTGCTTGCCTCTCCCCGGGGAAAGGTCAGCAATTCGGCAGCCAGACCAGCCCCGGCCAATGATGCCAGCAACGGCTCACCATAAAGATCCGCGACATGCTGGTCCGCGATCACAACATAACGATCCGCCAGCAAACGTTGGCGTAGATCTTCACCAATCCCGGCCAGCAGCCCGGCCTGAATCATAATTGGATAGGAGCGTTCATCCAGGCCAACCTGAATCTCTTTCATAACAATACCGGCCTCAAACAGTGAAAAAAACGTAACTATTCAGGTAGGCCACGAAATTAGCCTAACCACCGTTCCGTAACTGTTCAGGAGTGCTCCATATTGATTCATTTGGGGCTTCGAAGCATACTTGTGCTATTCGAGAAGGCCCAAATGGGACAAGATGGGGTGCTCCTGAACAGTTACAAAAAAACAAAAAAAAAGGAGGAGTCTTTCGACTCCTCCTTTTTTTACAGTCAATCTAAAAAATGTGCAACCTACATGGAATCGCCTGAAGCAGCGCCCTGCATTTTGACCTCAACCTTCTCGGTGAGACCTGCATAGTATGCTTTCAGATGAGTAAGAACTTCGTCACGACCGAAGTGATCAACAATCTCGGCGCCTTCTGACAGAGCTTTACGCAGCTTGGTACCGGAGAGGATAACGCGATCATCCTTGCCGTGGTTACAGGTACGCAGAGAAGCCATACCGTCACATTTGTGGCAGTAGAAGGTCCAGTCAATCTTCATGGGTTGACACTGCAGATCCTTGCCGGCATCACCGGTGGAGGGGAGCTTGTCAAACAGATCCTGAGCCTCGAACAGACCGTAGAAGTCACCAACACCAGCGTGGTCACGACCGATCAGCATGTTGTTTACACCATAATTCTGACGGAAGGTGGCGTGGAGCAGGCCCTCGCGAGGACCGGCATAACGCATATCAAGCGGATAACCGGCGTTGATAACGTTGTCTTTTACAAAGTAGTTATCAATCAGAATCTCGATGGCTTTAACGCGGGTATCAGCAGGAATATCACCCGGTTTCAGGTTACCGATGAGGGAATGGATCAGGCAGCCATCACAGACTTCGATGGAAATCTTGGCCAGGAACTCATGGGAGCGATGCATGGGATTACGCAGCTGCAGAGCAGATACCTTTGACCAGCCTCTTTCCTCAAACATGGCACGGGTCTCGGCCGGAGTCAGGTAAACACCTTTATACTCCTCAGGATACTCGCCCTGGGACATAACCTTGACAGGACCGGCAATATTTACGTCTTTCTGGTTCATAACCATGATAACGCCGGGATGATCTTCTTCAGCGATCTTCCAGAAGACATCATCGGCAGACTCTTCGCCTTCGCCCTTGAATACTTTCTCGCATTCCCATTTTTTGTCGGCCTCGGTCATCTCGAATTTCTCTTCGATCTTCATGGTGGCCATGATCTCACCCTCAAATTCCAGGGCAATTTCATCACCTTTGTTGATGTCGTTGGCTTCTTCCTTGGTAATATCAAGGGTGATAGGCACAGGCCAGAAGGTGCCGTCCGCCATCTGGTAGTTTTCGCAGACGCCTTTCCAGTCATCCTTGCCCATGAAACCGGTAAGGGGGCTGAAACCACCGATACCCATCATGATCAGGTCACCCTTAGCACGGGCGCTTACCTGAATTTTTTTCAGGCCTGCAGCCTTCTCCTGCTCTGCTTCCAGATCGTTACCGTGAAGCAGAGCACATACCAGACCTTTACCGCCATGAGGCGCAACTAATTTCGACATTTGATTGTCTCCTTGTGAAAAAAATGAATGTATAAGTTAACCTAAGACACAAAAGTGAGCACAGATTCATAAAAAAAGAAACAGGCATATATAAAGTGAGTAAAGGAGAGTTGTCAAGGAAAAAAAAAGGATGAATTTTTCCTAATTTTCTTTTTGGTGGGGATGTAAAAAAAAAAGCCCGTATAAACGGGCTCTAAGAACAAGAAACAAAAAACTAATAACTACCCAAGTCTCCAGGCAGGTGAAAAAATCGACCGTCTTCAGCCATGAGCCGTCAGCTCAACTGGCTAAACTTTTTTATTAAACAGGATACCAATCAAATCCTCTAGTTTTTCCCGCAACTCTAAAACTTCCTCGGAAGGGAACTGTTTGATCAAATCTCCGGAGTTTTGGTCCTGGAGCCGGGCAACAATACTTGATGACTCCTGATGACGATAAAGGCCGAATTTAAAATGGCTTCCCATGGTCTCAAACCGCTCCTGAATATCCTTGACTGCCTCTTCAATCTCTTCCTTGGATACGTTCTCTTCCTGCTGCTCCTTCCCGGCGTTCCTTCCATGCAGAGCCTGATCATTCAGATCAACCGTTACCGCGTCACTACTTTCTGGAACCGGCTGAATCACGGGCTTATTGACCTGTTCGTATTCCATCGTCGTCGTTGCGACAGGCTGTTGAGCCCCTTTCATTTCCGTGGCGACATTGACATCCATAATAACCTCCGATTCTGAACTCAATAAAACTTTTTCTGTAATTATTCAGCAAGGCAACCGGGGTAAAGGTCCCGGCATCTATTTTACAAGTAACAAAACAAATTATATCGTCATTCCGGCATGTCCTTAGCCGGAGATAAGCGCAGACTTCGATCCAGAAACTAGCCACACACACCATCCTGGATCCCGGCTAAAAACATGCCGGGATGACGTAAGTGGCAATTTCAACTTATCGTGTTGAATTTGTGTTTTTTATACAGTCTACACAAAATCTTGTTACTTAGAAGGTTCTGCTGCTTAAATATTTCGGTTTGGGAGTTTCTCCATGATACATGGAGTATCCCTTCACAGCTTTTCGACCTTTCCTGATTGAATATACTTTCTTTTTAACGACTTCCCGCTGCCGGCTGGACAGGCTCTCCAGTTTCTTTTCACCCTTGAGCAGCCGGAGAAGGATGTCTTGCAACTGTTTGCGATCATCAGCGCCTTGGGACCCACCTTCACCAAGCTGCTCAAATCCCTGCCTCAGTTGCATAAAAACCTTTTCCCGTCGACCACACCAGGACATCAAAGTTTTTAACCGATTTGCGGAAAGACAGTCTGCCTGTTCCTTCTGCACAGCCTCAAAATCAATGACAAGATGATGGAGTTTTTGTATCAACCTTTTCCCGTCCTGCTCGACCCTTTGAGTCCTCATGTCAGATGGACACGGATACGCTGCGGACAGCCGCATCTTCCGGGGAAGAATTAAAAACCTGTCCGGGCACGTCCCGACTTTCGAAATTCATCTTCCTGCCGGACGCCTCCTGGTTGATCTCCCGCAAAGCCGTCTGCTCCCAGATCTCTTTCAACCGCTGGATATATCTCCTGCTCCGCTGAAGGATTTCAAGATCATCGGAAATCGCCGTCTTTGGCAGTTCAGTCAATATGGCGCCATATAATCCTTTCAGGAAGCGGGCGGACTCGGAGGTGTCATCTCCTTTCACCGAGGCATTCAATTCAGTAATAATGGCAATAGCCTTGCCCAAATTTTCACCACGTTTTTTGGGATTCTTTTCCCGGATGCCTTCCTCGGCCTGAAACAGATGAGCCAGAGTCCGCTCATACATTAAAAAAATCAGCTTCACCGGATGAATTTTTGCCTGCCCTTCGGATTGCTGATAAGCCAGATGCGCCTGTGCTGAATTCATTGCATTCTCCTCATTGAATCAGAATTTTCAAAAATCAGTTTTCCCTAGTCTTTGCCACCACCCCATGCGTTGGCCATGCTGTCAAACTGACTGGTGAGGAAACCTGAAATTGATGTCATTTGATTCATATATCGGTCCAATTCAATAAATTGTTTAGTCAATAATTCATATTTTTTGTCCAGCCGCTCATTTTCTCCTTCAATCTTCAGTTCCAGATCATCAATACGGCTTTGGGCCGCGCTTTTTTCTCCGGCAATCTGCCCGTCGCCGGCGGTTATCGTCCGCATCTGAGTATTGACCTTGTCGGCAAATCCTTCAATGTCGTTATCCGAATCCCCCAGGAAAAAAGCTTCCACCCCTTCAGGATTATCCGCCATGGCCTGGTCAAGCATTTCTTCATCAAGGGAAATGGATCCGTCCCGGTTGAACTCCAGCCCCAAATCAAAAAGAGAGGTGATATTATTGCCCACCCCATCCGTGTCCACAAATGAGGTCATTAAACTTTGCAGGCTAAAAGACAAATCCCGGACCGTGGTGCCTGAGAGAATTCCAAACTCCCCGGCCTCGCTGTCATAGGACGTTTTTTCATTAATCTCCTGGATCGCGTCATTATATGCCGTGACCAGGGTCTGGACCATCTCTTTAACCTCTACGGCGTTGTCACTGATGGATATTGTCGCTGTTCCCGTCTCTTCCAGGCTCAATGTCACACCGGAAATGACATCACTCACAGTATTCGACTGACGCTGATACTGGATGGCATCAATACTGAATTGAGCATTGAGAGATTCCTCTTCAGCCCCCTGGTTTTCCTCCATGGTCATATCCGCCAACTGGGAGAGAAAAGCAATTCTGCCATCCTCGCCGCTGCTGTCGCTTTGCAAACTTAAGCGATAAGGATTTGTCCCATCACCGTCATTAATCACCCTGGCGGTGACACCCGGATTATCCTCACCATCATTTATCAGGGCGGCAAGCTGAGTGATGGTCGTATCCGCTGCCACCGTAACCGATACCGTATCTCCATCGCCAACCTGATAGAAAAGATCTTTGTCCGGCGCAGCAAAATCAATATCAACAAAATCCTCGCTGATGCTCACCCGGTTATCTTCGCCAATACCCTCTTCATCGTCGCTGCGGATACGTAAAAAGGTTTCACCGTCCCGCTCATAGGTCTCAGCCGTCACCTGACGGCCATTATCCCCGGAACCGACATTATCAGCGTGACTATTGATGGTTGTCACCAGTTCATCCATGGTCATGTCAGCGGCAACATTGATTACAATGGGATTATCACTGTCCCCGGCAAAGCTGATTGTCATTGTTTCGCCGGCATGGGCGATGATATCACCGGCTGAATCAACTACGCCGGTCGTGGATTCCTGCTGGGTGGGAACATAAACACTGGCGTTGGCCGAAGCCATGCCCTCAGCCGACAGCCAGGAACTGTTCGCCGCAAGCCTTGTCACTTCAAGACTTGCGCTCTGGGCAGGGAAACCATCCAGAACGGTGGCTGTAGCCACATCTTCATCGGAGCTTGTCACAATGCGGCCAAGATAGGTGCTTGAAAGAGAAAGATCAAGAGCGGCGCTCTTCAGGCTGAGCAGCATGTTGTTCACCGAGGTGAATTCATTGAGCTGTTCTTCAAGCTCGATGATCTGATTTTCTTTACGGCTAACAGTCTCCTGATCGACTTCCCGCAACTGCTCAAGCATGCCCTGCAGGTCAATTCCGGATCCCACCCCCAGAGTCGTTATTTCACCAGCCATGACATTTCTCCCGCCGAAATGATGTTCATTCAGATAACAATTGAAGAGAAAGGCACAAACCTCTCTGTTTTGTCTTCTATTTTTCCGCTTAGTTTATTGATCGGCCTTTTGAGGAAAAACTTTACTTTTTTCTTTACAGCGACGATGTGCCGGGAAGCCAACAAATAAAAAAAGGGCAACAGCAGCCGCTTGCGGCCATTGCCCCTGTTAAGGTTTATCTTTCCGAGACTTCTCTATCTCTCTAACTTCATTCTTTACCTTCTGCTTTTATCCCTGCAGCAGACTCAAAACGCTCTGAGAGCTGGCATTGGCCTGGGCCATGGCAAACGAACTCGCCTGTACCAGGATCTGCATCTTGGAGAAGTTAGCTGCTTCCTCGGCAAAATCAACGTCACGGATTGAAGATTCAGCCGCAAAGATATTAACCCTGGTGACCGAGACATTGGAAATTGTCGCGGTCAGCTGGTTCTGCACGGAACCGAGATCAGAACGAACTTTATCCAGTGACTTCAAAGCAGAATCTGCAACGGAAATAGCAATCTGCGCTCCTTCCTGGCTGGTCAAATCGATATCAGAAAGACGATAAGATTCCGGCGAAGATGTAGAAGCAACAGCAGATCCGTCTGCTCCGGAACTATTAGCGGCAAGGCTGGAACCGGCTGCCAGAATAGAACCGCCATTTAAAGTCATGTCATTGGTCAGAGCAGTCGCTCCGGACGTTGTAATATCACCGGTTAACTGAGTACCAGCGGTATACGTCGTCCCATCATCGGCAACCACATCATTGGTCAGCATGGTGCCGGCCGTAATGACGGTACCATCAGCCAGACTTGAACCTCCGGCAACAAGCATATCCGTACTGGAGTCTACAACTTCAGCATTGGCAAGTGTCACGGTTCCACCGATGGAGGATCCTTCCGCAAAAATGGCTCCGGTGGCAAGGGAAGATCCAGCAGCAAGATCCATATCCCCACCGGCCACACTGATATCACTAGCATTTTTCCAATCATCGGAAAGAGTTGTTCCTGTAGCGAGTGTGGATGCAGTTGCGAGGGTTGACCCGGCACTAAGGGTCATATCAGCGCCCAAAGTAGTGGAAGCATTCAGAACAATAGTATCATCAACGAGATTAGTCCCTTCTGCAAGAGTGGACAAAGTTATCAAATTAGTCCCTGCTGCCAATGTCATATCCGCATCCGTTGTAGCTTCAGACGCCAAAACAAAATCATCGCTCACGGTTGAACCGACTCCCAACGTAGACCCATCGGCAAGGCTTGAACTTGTAGCCATCGAAATGCTACCATTAGTGGCGGTAACAGTTTCACCAGCATCAACGACATTCGACGCTGTAGCCGTCATAGTGAGGCCATCTGCAGACACATCCCAAGCATCATTTCCGCCGTCCCAATCGGTCTGAACATAATCAGCAGTCAATATTGTTGATCCTACATCTAACTCTGAACCTGCTTCTAATATCGAGCCGGTGGTCAATGTTGAAGTTCCAGTCGTAGCAACAGCACCATCAATAGCCTCAACCGCATTAAAATGAGTTGTAGTACCACCACCGATAGTTGAAGCTATTATTAAAGTACTTCCAGATCCAAGAGTACCCGTTCCAGTAATCGCCCCATTCGACACAACAGAAGAAGTAAGAGTTGTCCCTGAATTAATAATCGAGGCTGCCTCTAAGACAGAACCAGAACCAAGAGTACTGCTGCCGGTCGTGTACACAGCTCCATCGATAGCCTCATTTATTCCAGTGGCCAGGGTACTGCCGCCGCCAATGGTTGAACCAGCTATAATTGTTGACCCGGAAGCAAGACTTGAATCGATGGTCGTAGAGATTACCCCGCTTGTTTCCAGCGAATCATCAGCAAGAGCCACGGCCATACCGCCTGCCCTGTTATTCACAACAATTTCACTGGTACCATGCTGGGTAAGAACAACCTCACCCAAAGTCGACATATCTGTGGTCCCACCCAATACTGCGGTGGTGGCGGTATCCTGGGTTACCTCAATAGCCCGATTATCAGTGGAGGTCAGGGTTAACTTTCCTGCCTGATCCACAGAGGCATAAACACCATGCTGATCCGTTTTCTGGTTAATTGAGGCCGCAAGGGCACCATCGGAATCATTCTCCTGCACGGTCAACTCACCAATGGTTACACCATTAATGGCAAAAGTGGAATCCGTTGTCCCGGCAACGATATGATTATCAGTTGTTGAACTCACGTTTGCATCAGCTGTAATACCAAGAATATCACTTAGCTTATTAATGGCATCAGCAACAGCGCCCAGGCTGTTTTCACTGGTGTTATCATAAGCCACTTCTACAGTATTAAGTGTATAGGTTTCATTTTGCAGATTACTGTAAATAGACAGCGCAGCCGTGCCGGAATCTGCAAAGGTCATGGTTGAAGTTGAAACATGGCCGATTTTTGTCGACTCGGAGGAACCGATGGAAATATTGACCGTCTCTCCCGAATAGGCGCCAACCTGGAACTTTTTGTTGGTGAAATTTCCAGAAAGAAGCTTCTGGTTGTTAAAAGAAGTTGTCTTGGCAATCATATCCAGCTCTTCCATGAGCTTATTCACATCTGACTGAATTGCCTTCCTCGACTCAGTGGTCTGACCATCCTGGGCGGCCTGAATGGCCTTGGTTTTAATGGTATTGACAATTTTGATGGACTCATCAAGAG
>JAYEPA010000071.1:0-16206 GCA_034723545.1 Thermodesulfobacteriota bacterium
AAAAAGTATCGATATGGGTCTATTTATTTATTTCTCGCATGAGTCCCCTGTAAAAATCTGGGGTCTTACATCTGCAGACCGGATTGAACGGGTTTTAAAAGGAACCGGTTTAAGACGTATTGCAGAGTTGAGCACCCTGCAGGAGAGCGATTCCGTCCTGATACTGCGGGGAGATTATTTATTCGACGACCGGTTGATAAAACACCTGGCTACTACGCCGGACATTATCCTGCATCTGGAGGACGGACAGCAAGAGATGGCTGTCGCCGCCCATGTCCCCGCCCGCCTTGCCCAGCAAGCTCTGGCGGTTCTAGAAAAAAAAGCAATTGCCGACACTCTACCCGCTGTGCAGAGCCGGACTCCGACCACCATATCAATTTCCGTCCAGAAAAAATTACGTAAGTTCGAACCGCCTTTTGTGCTGCCGATCACAGCGGAAAAGAAACAGGACCTGGAACGGCGGCTTTTCGACTGGTCCTATAAGGGGATCACCGATCTGGTGACAAAATGGGCCTGGCCCCGCCCGGCCCGCTGGGTTGTCGGACATTGCGTACGCTTCAATATCCGGCCTAACCATGTCACCCTGGTCGGCCTTCTGCTGGTTATATTCGCCGGGATTTCTTTTGCCAATGGCCAGTACGGCCGGGGCCTGCTGGCAGGATGGCTGATGACCTTTCTAGACACTGTGGACGGCAAACTGGCCCGCGTTACCGTTACATCAAGTAAATTCGGTCACTATTTTGACCATCTTATCGACTTAATCCATCCTCCCATCTGGTATATCCTGTGGGGGCTCGGTTTAACCGCTACCCAACTTTCCGGCTTAAGTTTTTCATTGAGTACTCTTTTTTATTCAATGATGATCGGTTATGTGGCTGGCCGTTTAGTCGAAGGATCATTCAAGTGGTTCCTGGACGGCAGCTTCGGTATATTTTGCTGGCAGCCGCTTGATTCGTATTTTAGACTGATAACCGCCAGACGCAATCCGAATATGATTTTTTTGACCCTGAGTTATCTCATTGGACGTCCGGAACTGGGGTTACTGGCCGTTGTTTTTTGGACGGCTGCAACTACGACTTTTCTGCTTTTACGATTAATGCTGGCCAGTTACGTACGATCAAGCCAGGGACCGCTCAGGTCCTGGTTGTCAGATGCCGACAAACCGATGTATGATAAATCCCTTGCTGTGCGTTTGTTTAGCAAACATACTACCTAACCGTTCACCGGGGCGACAAATTTACGAGAACCTCCGGCCTATAAGTGTTTACCAGTGCCTTAGATTTGTTCATTTTGGACTTCGAAGCATACTTGTGCTATTCGAGAATTGTGCTATTCGAGAAGGCTAAAATGGACGAAGATGAGGTGCTGGTGAACACTTGCCATATTACCAAGTAATTCAGGACAGCCACCCCCTTGCCTTCAATGAAATAATATGGCCGTCAATTACGGCTATCGGATATGAAAAAGAATAAGCCTGCCTAACCTGGCATCCTGCCATTCACCTCTTTTTTCAAATACTATATCTGTGCTGTTTTTGATGCTCTCAAGAGAAGAAGGCGGCCAGTTTTTTTCGTCCCAGACCAAATAGTTCCCTCCTTTTGTTGCCTTTTTGGATATTGTGTTTCGCTTGTACGATGAAGGTTTCACACGGACTTTAATTCGCTTTACACAAAGCGCATTTTCCACAGTTAAATTACTGAAGAAATTAATGAATTGCATTTCATTTTTATTAAGAGCACCCACCACCTTTACTCGCTGATTTGTCTTGTTGACAGATGAAATCTTCTCGCCAATTTCCTGAAAAATCTTTTTCTTCACCCTATTTTCCGACATATTCTTAGGGAGAGCAACCGCGAAAATAAGGAATCCGGTAAACAGAACGAGATACATCTTTCTGATTTGAAATCTCCCGGCAAAATATGAAAACAGGTTCTCCAGGCCAAACCCCACCAGAAAAAATGACGGTAACAGAAAAATTGCAACAAACCTTTTTCTCATTATCCAATGTCCCTGCACATGCAAATTCAACAGCAAAAAGGACCCGACAGATAACAAGATGAGATAAACCAGCATTCTATCTTCTTTTATTCGCCGCACAATACCCTTGAACCCAAAAATAAAAATCAGGAAAAGAGGCTCAAAAAAGGTTCGTGCAATCTCAACAAGCACGGTGCCTATACCCAGCCACCACAGTAGATTTCTGACCTTTGGGAAAAAAAACTTATCCCAGAATTCTGATTGCCGGCTGCCAATTTCACTTAAACCCTGGCGGATCTCTTCATATTTTCCAGGAACTGAAGCAAATTTATCCCAAAACGAACGAGGATAAAGCCATTGAGACAAATCAAATCCCAACATTGACAGAGAGCTGACAGCCAAAACGCCGACAAAAACCAATGGGGAAAGAAAAATAGAGATTTTTTGCCATTTTTTTTCCTGCCAGAAAAACAGGAGAAAAATCAGCGTTCCAGGGACAAAAATAATGGCCTCAACCCGGGCCAGGCCGGCAAAAAGATATGAAAGACAGGAGAGAGGAAGAAAAAAAGAATTTTTTTTCAAATCCGGCACAGTGAAAAAACACATTCCCAGTGTTAAAAAAAACCAGCACGCAGGCCCCCTGATAACCTCGTTACTCAATCCTACAAGGATAGGGTTAACAGCAAAAACAAGAAGAGCGCATGATGCAACCGGAACCGCCTGAAACCGCCTGAGCAGCAGATATAAAGGAAACATGGTGGCGGTTCCGAAAAATAACGCTACAACCTTGGCGGCAACCAGCCAGTCCCCGATCAGCCGGTAACTGAAAGAAATAAAAATCGGCAGAATATTTAAAAAAGGATAACATTCTGTAAGAGATCCATACCGACCATAATAAAACTCCTTGGCCTGATGGATATACAGCATACCGTCCGAATTAACAGCATGGGAGTGATAGAAAGAGTAAAGACGTAAAGCAAAACCAATAAAAATTATTGCCAGTGGCCATAAATAATTGTCTTTATCCTTAAAAAAAGAATGCATTCTGATGGAGTCGTTTTTTAAAGTGCCCATACAATTTAAGTCTCTTCATTCCTGCCTTTATTATAGGAAAGATTCAACTCCTGATAGACCGCAGAGGTTTTCAATAAATCATCATGCCTGCCCTGGGCAATAATCCGGCCATATTCCATGACCAGAATCCTATCCGCATTGCGAATTGTTGAAAGTCGATGGGCCACGACAATAGTGGTTCTCTCCTTCATTAACCGATCCAGGGCCTGCTGAACGAGACCTTCCGAAACTGAATCAAGAGCTGATGTCGCCTCATCGAGGATGAGAATCGGTGGATTCTTGAGTATGGCCCTGGCTATGGCAATCCGCTGACGCTGGCCGCCGGAAAGATTAAGCCCACGTTCACCAAGAAGGGTGTTATAGCCATCAGGTAATTCTAAAATAAAATCATGGGCAAAAGCCAAACGCGCCGCATCTTCAATCTCCGCATCGCCGGCATCCGGAAGACCAAAACCAATGTTTGCCCTGATCGTATCATTAAAAAGCATCACGTCCTGACTCACCATGCCAATAAGTCCCCGGAGATCGGCAAGGCGCACGGTACGCAGATCCTCACCGTCAATTGACAAACTTCCCCTGGTGGGATCATAAAAACGGGGCAGTAAATCAATCAGAGTAGTTTTCCCGGCGCCACTGGCGCCGACAATCGCCACGACCTCTCCCTTCCGAATGACCAGATCAATATCATGCAGAATAAAATCTCCCTCCGGCTGATAACGATGCGATACTCCGGCAAAACGAATTTCTTTTTTTAAGCCGGGCAAAGGTTTATCGCCGCTCTGTTCAAGCTCCATGTCTTCAAGCCACCACAATCTTTCTGCCGCAGCTAAAATTTCCAGATAAACCGTATACGATTTACCCAAATGCTTGATTGGCGAAAAAACCATGACCACTGCGGCCAAGGCTGAAAACAGATCACCGCTGGTAATAACCCCTTTGACAACTAGACTGCCGCCATACCAGATAACAAGGGCAACACCAATGCCTGTCGTCACATCAACAAATAATTTCGCAAGTTCTTTATAGCGGACAACTTTGACTTCTCTGCGGTAATAGGTCTGACTCTCCTGACGAAATTGTTTGCCCAGACCATCCTCATTGACAAAAATTTTAATTATCTTGGAACCTGTAGCAGCTTCACTGATGCGGTGTGTCAAAGTGGCGACGGTTTGCTGGGCCTGCGTCCGTTTGACTTTGACCCGTTTCCCGAGGCGCTGGGTACAGAATATGATAGCAGGAAGGACAATAAGAGCCAGCAGGGTCACATCCCAACGTCTGTACAGAGCAATCCCCAAAAGAACAATAATCGTCGGGACTTCCTTAAAAGTGGTCAGTAACGTATCAGAGATCAATGCTCTTATAAATGCCACATCATTTAAGATCCTGGAAATCATCTTTCCCGAAGTTTCCGTACCCAATGCGGAAACAGGGAGATAAAGCAGATGATTAAAGAGTCGTATTCGAGTATCCCTGACCAGTTTAATTCCGGCGGAACGCATCAAGTACGCATAGACCATCTGACAACTTCCCCGCAGAGAATAGAGGACAATAACACCAAGAGGCAGCCAGGTCAGCATTCCATAATTCTGTTCGGTAAAAATTGAATTGATCACCGGCTTGATAAGCCAGACAATCCCACCGCTGGCCGCGGAAGAGACAAGACTAAACATGATCGCCATAAGCACCCTGCCGGAATAGGGGCGAATGAGATTCACAATTCTCTTATCAAATAATTTTCTCTTCACTATTTTTACCTTAAATCTCTGTAACTATTCAGCGTGTATAAAAATGTTACGAAAAACTTGGTCTGTAACTTCAGAATGTGCCCCATATTTGTTCATTTAGAGATTTGAAGCGTACTAATGCTACTCGAGAAGCTCTAAATGGGCGAAGATGGGGTGCAGCTTCTAAGTAACAACATTTTAAGTATACTGTATAAAAAGCGTAAAATCAGCGTGATAAGTTGAAATTGCCACTCACGTCATTCCGGCATGTTTTTAGCCGGAATCCAGGATGGAGTGTGTGGCTAGTTTCTGGATTCCGGCTAAGGACATGCCGGAATGACGATATAATTCTTTTGTTACTTTTATAATAGATGCCGGGTTCAGTCCCCCCGGTTGTCTTGCTGAATAGTTACAAATCTCTCTGCATATGCTCAACCTGATTTGTAACTGTTCAGGAGGACATGACGCCCATGAAGGGATTGTACTTGACCGCATAATGGATTTTGCCTTCCTTTGTAAAACGAACCGAGTACTTCTTGTCAAGATCATGTAACGATGGTGAACAATTCCGCCATTCATCCTGATCCATTGCTGCAATCTCTTCTATTTTATCCCGATAGAATGGCGCAACCTCCAGATCAGAATGGGCATTGACAAACCATGGCAGGATACGGCCGACCTTTTCGAGAAACAGGTTTTGTTCCTCACCGAAATCCAGGCATGACGAGTCCGTAAAGTTCATGAGTGAACCAATCTTGTCTTTGTCAACAAAGCCACCCTCAACACTCATGCGGTGGGCTTCGGTACCGGGAAACGGATAAAAATAGGTCCAGCGAAAGCGACTGGGAAGGGTTTGGCTCATCAGTTTTACCGTATCCATCACATCATCGATGGTTTCATGGGGCAGACCAAACATGATAAAACAGGAACTCTGCATGGAGTGTTGATGGACCATGGCGATGGCGTCGGCAATCATCCTGTTGGACATTTTACGATGCATAATTTGCGTGCGGATCTTCTCGCTGCCGCTTTCCACGCCGAATTTGACCATATGACAGTTGGCATCGGCCAGGGCCCGGGCCCGTTCTTCATCAAAGAGGCCAACATGACCGTTAACCACAAAAGGCATTGATGATATTTTTTTATACTGCCGACAAAACTCCACGACAAATTTTTTATTAAAAATAAAAAGATCATCGTCAAAGATGTACATCTTGATGTTTTTGTAGTTTTGCTCCAGGTATTTAATTTCGTCAATGACCTGTTCAACGGTATGGTGGCGGATGTATTTTAATTGTCCCACAGAACATTGCAAATCATGGCAATACTGTTTAACCATCACATGGTTAAAGCAGTATGTACAGTTATACGGACAGCCACGGGAAGCCATCAGCCCGACCCAGCCGTCCTTGGCATCAATTATTTTCTGAAAATCAAAGATCTCATAGTTTTTTGGCGGAAACTCATTTAACTGTGGCAAGGGGCGGACAGGATTGATGATAATTTTTCCATCAATGACCATGCCGAGATTGGCCACGTCCCGCACACTTTTCCCTTCTGCGAGTCTGTCAAGAAAATCAACGACAGCATCCTCGCACTCTCCGACCATAATATAGTCAAACAAACCGGTTTCCAGAACCTGTCTGCCGGCCACGGTCGCATGGACGCCTCCGCAGACCAGGGGGATATTGAGTTCATCCCTGCACCAAGCGGCAACCTCGGCCGTTAACGGCCATTGATTGGTGACGACGGAAAAACCAATAATATCCGGCTGCAGATCACCGACCCGTTGGAGAAACTGTTCTTTATCGGGAAGGGGTTCAATATCTTCGCACAGATGGAAAAAAACAGCCTCATGACCCGCCCGTTCAAGATGAGCGGCCATTTGCGCCACGCCATAGTTAAAGCCTGTTTGTGAACCGCTGTTCGGGTATATAAAGAGGATCTTCATTTTTGAATTCTCCTGGCTTGCATGATCCGCAGGATAATAGTCTGCGGATTATAGACCGGTGGATGAGTGAGCGTATCGACATGGACAACTTCGTTGCGCCCCAGACCGAACGGTCTCCAGCGCCGGACAAACCGGGTGTTATTGGACCCGGCAAAAACAATAAAGGTAGGCACCTCAAGAGCAGCCGCAATATGCTGGCAGGCCGAATCATAGCCAATAAATTCGTCACAGTGGGCGATCAGGGCGGCTGCCTCGTTGATTGCGGCCTCCATACCGACAACACCATGGGCAAAAACGGGCTCGGGAAACTGTTGAAATGAGCCATGGACCGCTGCATGACCCTGATCTATCAGGATCTGCATCAAATGATTGGAACGTTCCAGCTCTTGGCGGCCAAAACCCTTGTCAAGGAGGATCACCGTGTCGGGTTCGGCCAACAGGTGAAGAAGCAGAGATGTCTCAAACTCATCGGAAATACGTTTGCGGCTGTTGCCGCCGACCCCCAGGTTGATCGCTATCAACCGCCGGCAACCGGCGTCCCGGTATCTTTTGAGTATTTTTTCGGCCAAATTCAGTTTCTCTCTGGGCAGCCACACGGCAGGATAACAGAAATCACGGGACGCGGAGACCTGGCTCATCCACTGGTTGGCCATTTCCGAAATACACATTTTCGGGTCAAAACCCGAAGTTCGACGACTGTTAAAAAAAAGATAATTTCGATCATCAACCAAAGGCAGCATGCCAAGCTGTGACAAACGGGAGTCCGGATCCATGACTAATACTTCCGACGGATCACAGCCGGCGACCTCGCTGTCAATGGCCTGCAGAACATCAAACCAGCTGCGCAGGCGGACCATCAGCCCTCCCCGGCGGACATAATTTGTTTCCAGGATACGAATGCGGGAATTAGCGCTATAAAGGCCTTTGAGTTTTCGATTGCCCAACAGGACAATTTCCGCCTCCGGATACATCCGCCCCAGCCGTTGAAGCAAAACACTTGTGACCGCGATGTCCGCGCCAATGGTCACCCGTGATAAAACCAGGACTTTTCTGACCCGCAGCGGAAGATCACGGTAATTGCCGCTCATCTTGCGCAGCCGTTCCGCCCGGCGATAGAGATCGCCAAGATTATTCATCCCGAAGCGCTGCATCCGTTCATTGAGCTTTTTCCCTTCCGGATGCTTTCTGCAAAAGGTCAGCACATGACTCATAAATCGGTTATAGGCCTCGGTTTGCAGCTCCTCAAACTCATCACAAAGACGTTCAACAACTCCACCGAATAATGCCGAGGCCCCGATTATGTTTAACTCCTCATCAGCAAATGTCGCCATCTCACAGAGAAGTTCGACATAATCATCCTCAAAACAGTCATTAAAGAAATGCCTGTCAAGAAAGGTCTGGGCCACCTGATCGGCCAATTCCTTCAAAGCTGCAGAATCCGGCGCCTGCTGAATTTCCCGCCATCTTTCCCTGAAATAAGATGTGATCATTGGTCCGTTTCCTGTCGCAACAGCTTAAGCGTTGCCTGCAAGACATCTTCCGGCCTGATTTCCCGCATACATTGATGGTCCGTCGGACATACTTTTTTATGGCAGGGTGCGCAGGGCAGATCATGGCGAAGCACAACTGTTTTGTCGAGATTAGATTGAGTATAACGCTGATCCGTCGGTCCCATGAGAACCACCACCGGAATATCCATTGCCGTTGCATAATGCCGTGGCCCGGTGTCATTGGTGATCAGCAGCTGACAACGGTTGATCACCGGCTTCAGCAGTCCGAGATCTATTTTGTCCGGGGCTGTATTGATGATTGAGGACCGGGAGCCGGAGACAATATCCCGGGCGATGCGATCTTCTCCCGGCCCCACCAGCAGGAGGAGTTTACAGTTGAGTTCCTTTTCAAGCAGATCCGCCAGCTTTGCAAAGTACTCAGGCGGCCAGCATTTTGACGAACCGAATTTGGCGCCCGGATTCAGACCGATGACCAAATCTTCAGGTTGAATCCCGTATCTTTGCAGCAGCATGTCCCCTTCGTTCTGAAGATGTGGGGATATGTTTAAATACGGCTTTGGAGACTCCGGCACTTTCAGTCCCAGCCAGTTGCAGATCTCCAGATAATAATCGATCATGGGACATGGAATATAGCCATCCGCGTCCCGCCCTGGTTCAGGCCCTTTTACAAAAAATTTTCGTTCGCCACGACGGTAGCCGTAAATTTTTCTGACTCCGGCCAGGCGCAGAACAAGCCATGAACGGAACGAATTGGGCAACAAAACAGCCCAATCCGGATTCAGGTCGCGAACCGCCCCGGCAGTTCTCCAGATACCGCCCCATGTCTTGTCATCACAGGCAATCACGCTATCCAGCCATGGCAGATCTTCTATAATCCGCATATTGTACTGTCGCGTCAAGGCAATCAGGCGTGAATGCGGAAAATTATTTCGCAAACATTCAAACACCGGAGTTGCCATTATTAAATCACCAACCCAATTGGGGCAGCGGACAACTATTGTCTCCGGCACTCTGTTGCCTTGCATCCCGTTTTTCTTGCTTTGCATTTTTTTACGAAAGTTTAAAATTAGACCTATGGGCTCAGCAGTGTCCTGTTAGAAATTTGCTTATGTGCTTTTTATGCCGGGAGACAGATTCATTTTTCCTCCAGCCTGAGGGGACTGAATTTTTTTCGCGTCTGTTTGCGAAAATCATTTTAAAAGCAGGAAAAATAAAATCAGTCCCCTGGTTACTCAGTTGAAATGAGCTCTTTTTTGCAATTTTCGTTCTGCAACCTTCTAACCGGACGCTGCTGACTTTTAATGATCTAATCAGGGAATAGATTGTCATTCAAACATCTCAACTTAACAGATTGGTCGATAACTGCCAAGCCTTGAGGAAAGCCTTGCATGCCTAAAAAAATTAATCCGCAAATTACAGAAACTTTCTTTTTCATGCCCGGCCGACACCGCAATCCTGATAAAAACCAACAACCTTATCGGCCACCATTTCCCAGGAATATTTCCTGATCACCTTATCTCTTGCAAACTGCCCCATCTGTTCCCTATTGGGTGACTGATACATTTTTATAATACCTTCCCCCAGGGCATGAGAATCGGACGGATCAACGAGAAAACCATTTTTCCCTTCCTCAATCAATTCCGGAATACCGCCTACCTTGGTTCCCACCAACGGGCGACTTGCCGACATCGCTTCCAATCCTGAAATACTGGTAGCCTCCATCAGAGAGGGGAGGACGACAACATCCGCAGCACTTATGTATGTATTAATTGTTGTATTGGGAACAGCACCCTCAAACCGGACAAAAGGTTCCAGCTCATTCTCTTTAACGATCTGTTCAACTGCAGGCCAATCCTTGGCCTCCGGTGTGTTTCCACAGAACACGCACAGCACCTCAGGCACAAATCGACTCACTTCTGCCATGGCTTCTGCAAGAAAGCGTATACCGTTTTTGGGCGAAAATCGGCGCGTTGAAAGAAGAACGAATTTACTTTCAGCAATATTCACCTTTTTTCGTGCCTCACTCCGATCAATGACTGCAAACTTGTTTACATCAACACCGTTTGCAATGTAGCGGCAGTGATCTTTTTTAATTCCTAGAAACAGTGCTTTTTCAAGCAACTCTTCACTTGGAGCCAACAGTCCATCAAAACCGCGGGAATTGGCTCTTAACTTAAGTCGCCACCAGAAGGAACCTACTTTGCGGAGAAAACGGCTTGTGTGGTTTGTCCAAACAGTCACGCCTTTATAGGTTTTTCGTACTTGACCAATGGCCCCCATCAAGTGATCAAGCGTGTGGACGTGCAACACCTGAGCATCAAATTCCTGCAGACAGCCATGAATTTCCGCAACCAAAAAAGAGGTGAGTTTACGCCCTTTTTTGGGGCTGCCCTCCATAGAAAAATTACGTACGGGAATATCCCCACCCTGATTTGCGTCTGTTTGCAGTCCTTTCCGGTTCCAATACCAGATCTCGACTTCATGGCCGGCGTCACGCAAAGCCTTGGAGAGTTCATAGATGTGAGAAGCAATCCCTCCAATACTTGGAAGATAATCTGATGTCAGCATGGCGATTTTCATCAATAATGTCCTATATACCCCTTATTGAAATGCTTAAGGTAAAATATAAATTCACTTTCGTTCAGATAACGGGGCATGCGCTCGTTGAAATGCTCAAGATTACTGTGAGGATTGTTGCCGAAATCCACATCCTCAAGGTCAATGAGACAAAACGTGAATCCAGCTCCGGATTCGTTGACCAGCACATTACGCGGCGAAAAGTCCTTATGCAACACTCCCGCGGCATGCACCTCATTAGCAAAACTCCCGAACTGCTCAGCCAACTTGAGAAGACGTGGATCTTCATTTAAATCCACCGAATGCTCCTTCCAAGCCTCCAGCATCAAATTCATCTGTTGATATCCGTCGATCATTTCCATAACAAGCAGAGCCGCTCCAAACCGGCGAGGCCGAACCACCCCCAACACCCGAGGGGCGTGAACACCAAGCCGTTCCAGTTGCAGTCCTTTTTGGTAGGCCAGATACGCCCTGCCGATTCCCAGCGCATTTCTGAGTCGGGAAACAAGACGCATGTCATGAAACCACTTTACGCAACAGCGCTGTCCACCACGCTCGAAAAAATAGACATCCGCCCGCACGCCACCATGAAGGCGTTCCAGTTTTACGTCAAGAACCTCAACGACACACCTTTCGTCATTGGAGCGGAGAACCCACTTCGGCCCATGGCAGGCGACCTCCTCTGAAGCAGCTACCACCAACCCGCGATCACCTTGATTTTTAAGAAGTATTTTCACTTTTCCCTAAATCCACACCAATGGCACGCTGTGGGCAGTAATTCTCGACGCTCTCTTTGGCGAGCCTGAGTTATGAGCTCAACAGAGCCTTTACACTTGGAACAGGCCAAATTATCGCGAAATTCTTTTTTTATCATATTTTTCTCCAAAAATTAATCTTTTGGACATGGATAATCTCATGAACCTAAGGATAATGGGTTTGTGAAGTCAAGTAAAAAATGCTAGTATCTTTTGTCCCGAATGTATGTTTATTGGTAAAAGTTCACCAGCACCTCATCTTCGTCCATTTAGGCCTTCTCGAATAACACCAGTGCGGAGTCTTCGCTCCGCTCCGCTTACCGTTCGAAGGCCCAGGCAAGCGTAGACTCCGAATGAACGAATCTAAGGCACTGGTAAGCTTTTACATTCCGAGTTTCCCTAAGTTATGTAACCCTTGGTGAACTATTACGTTTATTGGGTAATAAGTCCATGACCAAAAGGATACTGAAAGAAGTATGGGAAAGAAAAAAAATGGTGGCCGACTGAAGCTGGCTTTTCTGCTGAATAATTTTTATCCCTATGGCGGGCTGGAAAAGAGTTTTTTGCATATTGTCCATGCATGCATATCCAATAAACATCAGGTGACAATTTTCACCATGTCCTGGGAAGGAGAAAAGCCCCAACACGTGGAAGTTGTTCTCCTTTTTGCAAAAGGGATGACAAACCACGGTCGCGCCCTGTCTTTTGCGCACCAGTTTCAGAAACTTGCCAACCCCTCTTCTTTTGACTTGATCGTTGGCTTTAATCGCCTACCAGGACTTGATCTCTATTATAACGCCGATGTCTGCTATGTGCTCGATATTACACGGCGACGGAGTTTTCTTTCCAGGTTGACCAATCGTTACCGCACCTATGCCGCTTTTGAAAAGGCAGTTTTCGGGAAAGATTCCACCACCCATATCATGTATATTTCCGAAGCTGAAAAAAAAAATTATATCAGCGTTTATGGTACACCTGATGAAAGATTTCACTGTCTGCCCCCTGGTATTGACAAGAAGAAAATCCGGAAAAGCCGAACAGCGAAAATACGCCGCAGGGTGAGAGATGAGCTCAGGGTGGGGCCGGATGAATTTATGCTTCTCATGATAGGCTCGGATTTTTCTCGCAAAGGGGTTACCCGCTCTATTGAGGCCTTGGCTGCCTTACCTGATGGATTGCGAAAAAAGACCAGACTCTTTGTGATCGGCAAGGGAAAAGAGAAACCCTATCTGCGCCAGGCCGATCACGCAGGTGTTGCTGATCGGACTCACTTTCTTGGAACACGGCAGGATGTTCCTCGATTTTTGACCGGGGCTGACATGCTTCTTCACCCGGCCATCTCGGAAACTGCCGGCAATGTTATTCTTGAAGCAATGGTTGCCGGACTTTCCGTGCTGGTAACCGCAGTGTGCGGATTTGCCTTTCATGTAAAAAAAGCGGATGCCGGTTGTCTGGTTCCCGACCCTTTTGACCAGCAGGAGATGAACCGATTACTCGCTCAGATGCTGCAACCGGATCTTTTGCGTGCATGGGGTAAAAATGGATTTACCTATGCTGATGCAGTTGATCTTTACAGCCGTCCCCAGGCAGCTGTAAAAATTATTGAAAATATTGTTGCTCAAAAACAAGCAGGAGGCTGCTGATGCGGGATTTGGCGACACCGGTGCAAACAGCTGGGAAGCAGGGCAAAGAAGGAAAGATTCAATGGCACATTGTGTTTAACACGGATTTTCTTGAAAAATTGGAGAATATAGGCGCTGATTCTTTCAAGGCAATTTATGATCAGCAAAACGGTACCATCATAAAAAAACGAGTGGATCGTTCAGTCCTGCGTTTCGACATTGCCGGATCAGTTTTTTTTCTAAAACGGCATGAGCGGGAAAAACAACAGAAAGGTGGAATAATTGAGTCATCATTATTTTCCTGGTGTTCCGAGGGGGGCAAGGAGTTTGCTAATTTTTGTACTTTTCGCCTGCATGGATTAGCCACAGCCACTCCCATTGCCATGGGTGAAAAGATGTTTAATGACGGGACAGTGGAATCTTTTCTCCTTACCGAGGATTTTTCGCCTTACGTCCAACTTGAGTATCTTATCAGAAACAAGCCTGAATCGCTTAACGGACCTGAAAACAGCGAAAAAAGAAAAAATATCCTGCAGGCTGTTGCCCGCTATGCCGTTAAAATGCATAAGCAAGGGTTTAATCATCAGGACTTTAATGCCACCCATGTACTTTTAGCCGGTCTTGATACGAATGAACCCGCTCTTGCTCTTTTTGACCTGCAACGGGTGGATCAAAACCGGCTGCAGCAATTTCGCTGGCCGATTAAGGCCCTTGCTGAATTTAATTACAGCAGCCGGGAAAACGGTGTTTTTTCTAATGAAGAGCGTCTTTTTTTATTTCGTGCCTATAAAAAGAACCTGGGAAAACATCTTTCTTTCTTTGATCATCTCCAATGGAAATGGATTGAGGCCAAAACAAACCGCATCGCCCGCCACACTGCAAAAAGACACGCCAGGCACCGTAAATAAATCCCTATCTTGCTATCAAGAACCATCTGATAGAGCTTGACAGATGGTCCTGTAACAGTAACAACTTGCCGACCTTGAACAAAAATTAATCCGCTGGAGATTCAGATGATCAAAAAGGAACTGCTTGATATTCTCGCCTGCCCGAAATGCAAAGGGCCGGTTCAATTAAATGAAAAAAAAGACGGGTTGGTGTGCGAAGCATGTAAACTTGTTTATGAAATTCGTGACGACATCCCGATTATGCTGATTGACGAGGCTAAACCCTTGTAACTATTCAGGAGCACCCCATCTTGGCCCATTTTGGCCTTCTCGAATAGCACCAGTATGCTTCAAAGGACCAAATGAACCAATATGGAGCACTCCTGAACAGTTACAGACCGAGTTTTTCGTAACATTTTTACATACGCTGCACAGATAGTAAACCCTTAAAAGAATAACTCGTGGCACTCATGGACCAGGCAAAAAATTACTCACACATCACCTCTCGTTGTTTTGTCAACGCACCGTTTTACCGGCTGCAACGGGATATTGACCGGTTTATTGAAAACCGGATTCAACCCGAGATCGGTCTGGAGGGAGATGTTCTCTATACTCAAAGCATTGATGACTTTCAGGCAATTGGGGACAAGCTCCGCAACGCCGGCCTTTCCTGCACCATCCACGCCCCATTTTATGAACTTTCGCCCGGAGCCATTGATCCCCACATCCGCCGGGTGAGCCGGGAAAAGCTGAAAAAGGCCTTTGCCCTGATTCCCGTCTTTGGGGCAAAATCCATTGTCTGTCATCTTGGTTTCGAGGGAAATAAGCATGGCTACAAGGAAAAAGAATGGTTCAAATACTCCCTTGAGGCCTGGCGGGAACTCCTTGAGACAGCGGTTGCACACAAGACACCGCTCATGCTGGAAAACACCTATGAACGAAGCCCGGAACAGCATCGACGCATGCTGACCGCCCTTGATTCACCCTATAGCCGTTTCTGTCTGGATGTGGGCCATGTCCTGGCCTTTGCCGAAAACTCCTGGCACGACTGGCTGCCGGAACTTTCTCCCTGGCTGGGCCAGCTCCATCTCCATGACAACCATGGCGGGATTGACGAACATCTGGCCGTGGGCAAGGGAATCTTTAAATTCAGCGATTTTTTCAGCTATCTCCAGGAAAACAATCTCAAACCGCTCATCACCCTGGAACCTCACAAGGAAGAAGGGCTGGGGGAAAGCCTGGCGGCCCTGGATCAACTCGCGGACTGGGCTGATTCATCTTCCTGGCCGGGCTGCGCAGGCTCGTCCAATCCAAGTAATTCAACCACGATGCCACTAACTTAAGAAAAATCCCCCTAAATCCCCCTTTTCCAAAGGGGGACTTTTTCCGAGAAGTCCTTAAGGGCTCACTCAAAAATAAATTAGTAGAGATGAGGTGACAATAGGACATAGATTAAGTCGAGCCGATTGAGCGAAACCGCAGGCGTAGCAGGACTACGTTGAGGATTTCGTGATTGAGGATCGGCTTAAGATGTGTCTTAGTGTCTCCTCAGAATACTAAGTTATTTTTGAGTGAGCCCTAAGTTAAGGAGATTGAATTAAACCAACAGGACCAATTAGACCAACCAGACCAATTACCCCCGCAATCCCTTAATAAAAGGCCCGACCGAATCGACACCCGTTTCTTCCACCAGCTTGATGGTTTTGGTACCGATCACGGCGATATCGGCCTTGCCGATCAGGTAATCAACATCCTCTCTGGCGCTGATGCCGAAACCCACGGCCAGGGGCATATCCGTGGCCTGACGGCAGCGGCCAATATAGTCGTTAAACTCGTCATCAAAGCTGGTCTGTGTACCGGTCACCCCTTTTCTGGCCACACAGTAGATAAAACCGTCGCCGTACCCGGCCAGATCCTTCATTCTCGCATTTGTTGAGGTGGGGGCGAAGATCATGATCGGCGCCAGCTGGTATTTTCTGGCCAGGCTGAAATAAGTCTCCCCTTCCTCGGGCGGCATGTCCGGCACGATCAGTCCCTTGATGTTAATTTCCTTCGCCTTTTTGAAAAAATCCTCCTCCCCGTATTTAAAAAGAATATTGTAATAGGTCATGAAGAGGAAGGGAATGTC
>JAYEPA010000072.1:0-4365 GCA_034723545.1 Thermodesulfobacteriota bacterium
ATAATTTTATGGCACTACACGGGAGGCTAAATTTACAACTTGTTGATATCACAGTATTTTATTTTTAGCGCATTTCGAAAATTCAGACACTTACGTGATGTTTGAGAATTGTTCGCACAAAGTTGGGCTAGTTGCTACAGATCAATTAATAAAGCCAGGCAGGTGGACACAAAGATGGTCAGGCTGATCAAGCCGTTCATGGCAAAGAAGGAGAGCTGGATGCGGGAGAGGTCTTTCGGGTTCACGACAATATGCTGGTAAAACAGGGCCACGCCGCTAATGATGATGCCGATATAATAGAAAAAATTCAGCCCACAGAAGAGGCCCGTGGCCGTGAAAAGGCCAAAGGCCAGAACATGAAAAAAAACCGCCAGTCGAAAGGCGCGTTTCCGGCCGAAACGGGCCGGTAGTGATTTAAGACCGGCATCCCGGTCAAAGTCGGCATCAAGACAGGCGTAAATAGCATCAAAGCCGGCCACCCAGAAGAGCACGCCAAGAGAGAGCATCCACGGAAAGCCGACCAAACTGCCCTTCACCGCCACATAGCCGCCTAAAGGGGAAAAGGCCAGGGCAACGCCCAACACCACATGACAGAGCCAGGTAAAACGCTTGGTCAGGGAATATAACAGGGTCAGGCCCAGGGCAAAGGGCGAGAGCAGCAGAGTCAGTTCGTTGAGATTATAACAGGCGAAAAAAAAGAGGAACCCGGCCAAAATCACCATGGCCCAGGCCTCCCAGAGCTTGACTTCCCCAGCGGGGATGGCCCGGTTAGCGGTACGGGGATTGGACAGGTCAAACTTCCAATCCACAATACGGTTAAAACCCATGGCGCAAGTCCTGGCACCTACCATGGCCAGAACCACCCAGACAAAAATCATTGGCCCTGGCACTCCGTCCTGGGCCAAAAAAGCGCCCATCAAAGCAAACGGCAAGGCAAAGACCGTGTGCTTGAATTTGATCATTTCCAGAAGAATGGTTATTTTTTTAAACATTTCTCTCCTGCCTGCTGACTTCTGACTCCTGACTCCTGAATTCTGTCGTCCGGCTTCTGGCTCCCCCAACGTTTTAAGCCCGGGACTTTAATGCCAAGCTGATCCGCGACCCGGCCGGCAAAATCCCGGGCCATCTCGGTAATATTTGCCGGATGATGATAAAACGAAGGCATGGCTGGACAAATCGAAGCGCCACTGTCATGGATCTTCAGCATATTCTGAAGATGCGTCCGATTCAGGGGTGTCTCCCGCGCCGCCAGCACAAGCGGACGTCTTTCCTTCAATGTCACATCAGCGGCCCGGTGGATCAGGTTGACGGACATGCCATTGGCGATGGCCGCCAGGGTTCCCATGGAACAGGGCAGCACAACCATCCCATCATAGAGACTTGAACCGCTGGCCATGGGCGCGGTAAAATCCTTGATCTGAAACCAGCGGTTAACGCCCGGCAATTCTGCGGCTGCAAGACCAAGTTCCAATCCCATCACCTTGACACCGGCCTCGGAGATGATCCCATCCACCTCCACATCCACCTGCTCCATCAATTTTAAAAATTCTACAGCATAAAGAGAGCCGCTGGCACCGGTAATGGCCAGGATAATCCGTTTCATCACTTGACCCCCACGTAGACGGTGACAATACCAAAGGTGAGCGGCCTACAGTACACTTCAGCAAAGCCGGCCTTTTTCATCATGTCCATGAGAATCGAGGGCTCATAAAAACCGGCAATGGAACTGGCCAGATACTCATAGGCCTCCTTGTCACCGGAAATCATGCCGGCTATCCGGGGCAGCACCTTGTTCAGATAAAAATTGTAAAGCGGTTTGATAATACAATTCTTCGGCCGGGAAAACTCCAGAATCAGCAGCTTGCCGCCAGGCTTTAAAACCCGGTGCATTTCATTCAAGCCATCCTGGGTTCGGGCCAGATTCCTGACACCAAAGGCCACCGTGATTCCCCAGAAGCTGCCGGATCGTGCCGGAATTTTTTCGCCGTCGCCGCAGACAGGCATAATCCGCGGCCGCCTCTTGTCATCAGGCAGAACCCGCACTCCAGCCCGGAGCATATCCTCACAAAAATCAATGGAGACCACTTGGCGGGCTGGGGCCTGCCGAGTTAACTCAAGGGAAAGGGGCAAAGTTCCGGCGCAAAGATCCAGTACTGCTCCGTCCGGAAATTTCTTGAGCTGCCGGGTAGTGTACCAACGCCAGTAGCGGTCGATCTGCATGCTCAGGACCGAGTTCAGGAAATCATACTTATGACTGATTGCTGAAAACTTTTCCCTGACAAAGGCTTTTTTTTCTTCAGGTGTCTGCATGTGGTTAGATTGAAGGTTCAAGGTTCAAGGTTCGAGGTTCATGGTTCGAGGTTCAATGTTCATGGTTTGTGATTAAGGGTTCGGGGTTCAGGGTTTGTGGTGGCAACCTATAGACAAATCCCCCTCAATCCCCCTTTGACAAAGGGGGAGGTTGTCGGCATAACACCATTTAGAGAGAAGTACCCTTTGGCCTCTGTCCCTCTGTCCCTCTGCTTTCACCTTATCTCAAGAGGAAGAGCCTCCGCCGGAGCCTCTCCCCGTTGAATTAAAAATGAAAAAAATTCTTCCAGAGCCTTTTTTTTCTGTGGGCCAAGATCATACTCCATGGCGCAGAGATAATCATAACAGGCCTGAGTTGGCATGGGAATCCTGGGAGCCACAATTTCGCAGATGGGAAGCAGATTTTTTCTCCCCTCGCCTATGCAGCGCAACAGCTCCCGGTGAATCTCAGCCACGCAATCAGGATCCTTATGTAAAAACTCCCGCCGCACGGCCCAGACCGCAAAAACAAAAGGCAGACCCGTATGTTGCTGCCAGACCTCGCTCAGATCAAGACGCACCGAATAACAGCCGGCCCGGGTCAAACGCAGGGCATCATCGCCAATGGCAAGAACTGCGCTGACTTGATCATCAACCGCACAGAAATCAGCTATAATTTCAGTTGTAACATACCTGGGTTGAACCCGGTAAAACTCCTCAAGAATAATTTTGACAAGTGAGACAGAAGTCTGGGACTGGGACGTTAAATGCACCAGTTTACCCGACAATTGACTGGGCTCAACCCTAGAAAACAAAAAAACACTACCCACCGGGCCGGTGGCGCTGATGGAAAGATCACTTAATATTTTATAAAGATGGGGATGGGCGGCATATTCCTGGGAAGAAACAAAACCCAAATCCAGCTCATGCTGAAACAGCATTTGGTTCAGGATTGACGGAACCGCCTCGGTGATCCGCCACTGGGGCCGCTGCACGGTCTGCTGCCAGACCTCGTATAAAGGGGCAGTGTTAATGTAATTAACCATGCCGATTCGTGCTTGGCACTCTCGTTTTACTCCAGCCATTCTATTTTCACCTGACTGCCGATCCGGGTCAAAAAATCAAAAATTTCCCGCTCTTTTCCAATATCATATTTTACAGCAAGAAAGCGGGCTGCTTTGCCAGAATGTAAGGCTCCATACTCAGCTTTGCCGAGCGCCTGAGCGCCTCCCCGGGTCGCCATGGTAAAGACCATGGCCGGATCAATTCCCGGATGATCCTGACACAGGACACGCATCTCCTGCCAAATACTGCAACAGGGATTGCTGCCCGGACTGTCCGTGCCCAGAGCCGGCAGAATATTATGGGCCAGAATCTTTTCCAGCGGGGCCTTGCCAACACCCATATACCGATTGCTGCCCGGACAGAGGCAGACTTTGGCCTGCCGCAAATAAAGCAGCTCAATTTCTTTATCGCTGAGATGGACGCAATGGACACAAAGAGTCAAATAATCCAAAACGCCCAGACGATCAAGATACTCGATACTTGGACAGCCGGGTGGAGTAAAGGAGCCGTCCCAGACACCCTTTTCCTCGACAAAATCCCGCAACGGTCCGCTGCCATTCTGCAAAAATTCCAATTCATCGGCTGATTCCGCCGCATGAATGGGAAAAAGTTGTTTTTTTTCTCCTGCCCTTTTTTTTAAATCTTGGAGAAGATTTGCAGCCGTTGAATAAGGGGCGTGGGCTGTGCAGGCCACATCTTCATTTTCCCGCTCAAGATGGACAAGCTGCTGAAGATTTTGTTCTGCCGCATGTCGGGAAAGCCCCAACATTTCCCAAAAAAAAGAGATCTGCACCAGACTTCCAGCACTAATTCCTCGACTTTCAGGCAGATTACCAACATCTACCGCCAGACCAACGCCGGAACGGTAGAGGGAATCAAGAAGGGCCTGCGCCTTGGAAAAATCTCCATGGCCACTCTTTTCCTCGCGTAAGGCAAGAAGCGACTTGATCCATTCGGCAAAATTCTTTGGCGTCTTCCTCTGCCCCAACTCCGCCAAATGAGCCAGTTCCA
>JAYEPA010000073.1:0-4359 GCA_034723545.1 Thermodesulfobacteriota bacterium
CCCCTGCCGTGCTGGCCATTGGAAAAAGAAATCCCGGCGAATATAACCAGCAGAAGGCCGACCAGGGTAACATGGTTGGGCCGGATATTGAAGCGTACACACTGTCCTACAACCCAACGAGCCGGATGCGGCCAGGCCCATTTTGTCACCAGATCGGTGATTCCCTTGTAAGACCAATCAAAAAGCCGTCGCTCGAGGGCTTGTTTTTTTTCTGCTAAAATCGGCAGCACGAAGGGCGGTTCGGACTTGCGTAACTTTTCCTGGAAGGAAATGGATATGGTGGCCGGAGTCTGGCTCTGCACACCGGGCAGAGGGCCGGTATCTGTCTTGTCTTCCATAACCCCAAGGGCTTGCCGGGCAAGTCCTGCAGGAACATGGGCGGCAACAGTCACCTCTTGTTGTCCGCTGTTGAGATGCAAGGTAATATTCTGCGCTGCTGCCAGATGTTTAACCAACCGGTCGTCGAACAGATAGTCCCCACGCAGGAAAAGAACGGAGTCGCTGTCTGACAGATTATTGAATTCCTTTGCAGTACAGCTTCCAGCAGTTCCTTTTAATACCCTCTCTACCCGTTGTTGCGATGTAAGACCCCAGATTTCCACAGGGCATTCATGTAAAAAATAAAGATATAAACCCATACTGTTATTCATCCCGTTAAATCATTCTTTACAAAAAAACAGTTCGTTTCTGTAGGAGAAATCCTGGAATTTGGTGAGCCGGATCTCATTGCCGACAGTCCTAAGGTCAGGAAAATCTACCCTGGAGAAAAATTTAAGTTTAATCCAGACCTCTAAATTATCTGTGCATGGCACAGGGCCATTACAGGCTTTCAGCGTGAATTGCTGATCACGAAACATAAACCAAATAACCAATTAAAATCCCGCTTTCCATAGTTGGTTAAGCGATTCTCGGTTAAGATACTTCCCAATATATGCAAGGTATGAATCGATGTGCTCCCGGCACCGAACCGACTGGAATCGCTCCAGTCGCTGTAGGCGCTTTTGACGTGTTGCACTGTTCAGACGTTTAGCTACGCGTTTTTTGTCCTGGGTCAAGCTGCTGAGATCAGCCAGCCTGACCTGATCTGATTTCGTGCGACACCAGTTTTTTGGCCCCCAGGTCTCCGCACCGCTTCCCAGACCAACGCCAGTCCGCCACAGATAATGCTGAATTTCGATAATTGCATCCCAATTGAAAGAATCCAGGGGTGTATCATAACCAAAGACTTCGACCCGGCGTTGAATGTAGGCAGGACCCTGATACCGTTTAGTCTGACCTTCCCATGCAAAACTAACATCGACTTCGTCAACAATCTCCGTTTCTGGAAAACAAGGAGAAATATCAAAAGTCTCTGACTGATAAAGCATCCGAAAAACCCGACCAGCCAGAGCGGCCTTCTTAATGCGTTTTGCTCTTCAAAAATGCTCAAGCAACCATTCCCGCAACCCTTTTGGCCGGACAGTCAATGGCCCATCTGGTCTTAGAAATTTAATCACAGACTCTCTTTGCGGCAGGTCAAGGGCTATGAAATATCTCCCAGCCCCCAAAAAATTAAACTCTCCACCAACCTTCATGCACTCCCTACCCAACTGATAAGCGTTCACCAGCACCTTATCTTCGCCCGTTTGGGCCTTCTTGAGTAGCATAAGTATGCTTCGAAGTCCCAAACCAACAAATCTAAGGCACTTAAAACTTAATGAACACGTAAAAAGTTCAACTTCAACGCAAAAGACGCAAGGGACGAAAACGTAACTATTTGGTTTTAAAATAAAAAACTTTTGCGCCTTTCGCGTCTTTTGCGTTAAAAAATAGTTTTTACGAATGCATTAAAACTTTATTTATCCATAAACTGAGCAATACCGCCTTCCAGTCGATATGCTCTGTCTGCTGCATCCAAAATGGCTGTTTGATGTGAAATTGCCAGAATTGTGAACTTTCCTCTCAGCTGACTCAGTGCCTGGCAAATATCAGCTTCGCTGGCAGGATCAAGTGCACTGGTTGCTTCATCCAGGATCAACAGTTGTGGTTTATGCACCAGTGCCCTGGCAATTGTAATACGCTGGCGCTGTCCCCCGGAAAAACGACTTCCCCGCTCACCCACGATGGTATCAATACCATCAGACATTTCAGAAACAAAACCCCAGGCCCCCGAATCACGCAGGGCACTTTCAACATCACTATCCGTGAACTTTGAGTCGCCAAGAGTCACATTAACACGCACAGTATCATGCAAAAGCATCTTTTCCTGAGGCACATAACCTATCATCTGGCGCCATGACTTCAAGTTTACCTCAGTCAGTTGCATTTCATCAATCCACACTTGGCCTTCCTGGGGCAACAGGAGAGCGGAGATCAAGTCAATGATTGTTGTTTTGCCTGCACCGGAAGGGCCAATGATCGCCGAAAATGACCCCTTGGGAAAAATTAAGGATGCATTTTCCAGGACAGGCTTTTGGTCATACGAAAAACTAACTCCCTGCAGGCGAATTGAATCATTGAATCGTGGTTCAAGTGTGCCAATGGATTCTTCCTGTTCGTTTTCGGTCTCTTTAATCTTAGACCATAAAGACCAGTAGGCACTTTCAGCTATAACCATGGACTGGTGATCTTTTTGGGCCTTTTGCAATGTTTTGAGTATTTTCAC
This sequence comes from Thermodesulfobacteriota bacterium, assembly GCA_034723545.1. Classification (GTDB taxonomy): domain Bacteria; phylum Desulfobacterota; class Desulfobulbia; order Desulfobulbales; family SURF-16; genus JAGHCC01. The sequence continues at coordinate 2,645 of JAYEPA010000073.1, forward strand.
CAGCATGACAGCCATAATTATTACAGTTGCCAGAGGGATCTCCCACAAAGTCATCGCCACATAAAGCCCAATGGCAAAAAATATGGTAATCAGGGGCTCCTGTAATGCCCTCAGTGCTTCCTTGCTGAATACCTGTTTCCGTAAAGCCTTATTCAGTTTTATTGTTTCTTTTTGCAGGACCAGCCCAGCCATGTTTTCGCGGGCCATGGCCTTCAGCGGTTTTATGGACTGCAGGGTATCAGTTAACAGGGCAAGGAGGGATTTTAAAAGCTCAGTCTGCCGTTTGCCGGCCTTTTTCGCCTTGGTAATTAAATGCCGCAGGACATAGAGTATGACAACTCCGGCACCAAGGGTAATAAGAGTTTCCTGCCAGGCCAGCATCAGAGCTACCGAAGTATATACAAGCGCATGTAAAAGTCGGGCCAGCACACGGATGGCAAATAAATACGCGCTCGCCGATCTGGTGGCCTCCGTGGCAAAAGCGTTGGTAAATCTGCCGATGGGCTGATGGACATAATATTGCCACCGAGTAGCAAACAGGGCACGAATGAGAGAAAGGCGAAGGTCGGTTGCCACTTGGGCAACCATGTACCCTATCCTTTTATTGGCCAGCAGAACGAGGATGGCTTTCAGTAAAATACTTGCCACAAAAATAGTGAGCAATAAGCCTATTGTCGGAGTCACGCCAACGGCTGCGAAAAAATCAACTATTACTTGCTCAAGGGTGGATGTGGACTGTGAAGAAGAGATACCTGCTCCACCAGGACTGTTCATCGCCAGTCCCAGCATCGGCAGCAGCATCGCAAAGCCAAACCCCTCTGCAATACCGGCAAAAAGCATGGCTGTAAGGGTAACAAAGCTTTGAAGCGGATACCGTTTAAAGAAGGTAATAATTAAACGCATAACTTGAACTCGATACTTCTAACAGACCTCGTTAAAAGTTAACTCGATCTTGGTCGGAATCCCTTTATTTTCGCTGAATCTGTTTATAATTGGTGACCGTTCACCAGGAGCACGGATTTCGGTAAATTACATAGCTGTAAGTGTTTACCAGTGCCTTAGATTCGTTCGTTTGGGACTTCGAGCTATAGCCCCTCTATGTAAGAAGGCCAAAACGGGCGAAGATGAGGTGCTGGGGAACACTTACTGTTATTGGACAATAATCCGGCCTGAGTATTCAGAATTCAGGAGAGCGAAAGCGTCGCCTATTTTCTCGACCTGTTCAGTTGAAAGCGCAGCGCTGAGGCTGCAGCGCAGAAGTGCACCGCCATCAGGCGTGGCCGGCGGCAGCACCATGTTCACATAAATGCCAAGTTTCAAAAGGCCGTTCCAAATCCTAAACGCGTCTTCTACGTTACTATAACGAATGGCGATAATGGGGCCTGCTTCCGGCCCAACGTTTAGATCCAGCCCCTTCAGACGCTTATATAACAAATTGGCATTATCCCACAATCGGTGCTGCAACTCCGGCTTTTCCTGCATAATCCGCAGGGCTGTACGGGTGGACGCAATAGTTGAAGGAGAGGAAGAGGCGGTGAAAATATAAGGCCTGCTTGCGTAACGAATAAGATTCAATTCCGGATGGTTACTGGAACAGAAACCGCCAATCGCACCAAGACTTTTACTGAAAGTACCAATAACAAAATCAACGGACTCCTCAACACCATCTTCTTCAGCTAATCCACGGCCATTCTTCCCAAGAACACCCAGAGAAT